>DATNCF010000403.1:0-13489 GCA_035571675.1 Burkholderiales bacterium
GCGGCCAGCCCGCTCAAACTCATGATGGACCGGCTGGTGTGCGCCGACGGTGGCAACCCCGACCCCACCTCCACGGGCGGCAAGGACCCGGAAAAGGCCAAGGCGCTGGAAATGCGCGGCTGGGACTATCCCCAACACCTCGCCGGCCGGGTCTATGGCCTGGTGGTGCACGGCGACGTGGCCGGCATCGAAAGCACGCGGCGCGCCTTGGCGGACTGGCTGGACTGGATGGGCCTCATCGGCGCGGGCTCAATGGGCCGGCTTGACCGCTTCATCGGCTACTACGAGCCCTATGCCACCAGCCATGCGGCCCTGGACGGCGACCTGGCAGTGCAGGACGAGACACGCAACGCCGCGGCCGCGCTGGCGCAGGCCATTCGCGACCTGCGTGAGGACAAGCTGGAGAGGCCTGACCGAGGCCTCAAGCGGCCAAGGCCCAAGTAAACCGGCCGGGCCTAGGCGGCCACGCGCGCGTCGGGTCGCTTGTCCGGACGCCGCTTGTCCGGACGCCGCTTGTCCGGAAATCGCTTGTCCGGACGCGACAACCGCCGCGGGCGCACGCCCAGCCTGGCATGGCTGCGGCGCAGCGCCGACTCGACCGACAGCGTCTTTTCCGCTCCGCGCAGGAAAGCCAGCGCCGCGCGCTCGGCGTTCAGGCGGCGGCCCTTGCTCATCTTGGGACCCAGCAGTCCCTGCCGCCAGGCATGGAACACCTGCGGGTTAATGTAGGCCTTGCGGCACACCGCGGGCGTGTTGCGCAACTCGCCCGCCACCTGCCGCACCACCTCGTTGATGCAGCCCACGACGGCTCGTTCGCCCCCCTTGTCGGGGAGATCGACGCCCGACAGCAGTTCGATGGCGCGCAGCGTGGCCCCCCAGGTGCGGAAGTCCTTGGCCGTGAAGGCCTCGCCCATGGCCTCGTGCAGGTAGGCATTGACCTGCTCCGAGCCCACGGCGTGGCGTTCTCCCGCCGGATCCACGTACTGGAAGAGCTGCTGGCCGGGCAACTGGTGGCAGCCGCGCATGATCTTCACCACGCGCGCATCGTCCAGGCTCACCTCGTGTTCCACGCCGCCCTTGCCCCGAAAACGCAGCAGGGCGCGCGGGCCCGAGAACCGAACGTGCCGGCTGCGCAGCGTGGTGAGGCCGAAGCTGTTGTTCTGCTGCGCATACACGGCGTTGCCCACGCGCAGCCGGGTGCGGTCGAGCAGGCTGACGATGAGCGCGATGACCTTGTCACGCGGCAGCCCCGGCAGGGCCAGGTCGCGCGCCACGCGCCGGCGCAGCCGCGGCAGCGCCGAACCGAAGGCCTGCATGCGCTCGAACTTGGTGTCGTCGCGCGCGCTGCGCCAGCGCGGGTGATAGCGGTATTGCTTGCGCCCGCGCGCATCGCGTCCCGTGGCCTGCAGGTGACCGCGCGGGTTGGCGCAAATCCACACGTCTTCGTAGGCCGGCGGCACGGCGAGGCGCGCGATGCGCTGCAGTTCGGCGGGGTCCTTCACCATTCTGCCGCGTTTATCCACGTAGACGAAGCGCCCTTGGCGCCGAAGGCGCCGATAGCCCGGGTCGGTGTCGGTGACGTAGACCAGGCCTGCGGCCGACGCGGCCGCCTGGGGATCATCCGCCGCATTGACGACGTCGAAGTTGGCGCTGCGTTCCATGCCGTCCCGTCATGTCCTTCCGATGGCGCCCGCGGCGGATGCCCCAGCCCCGGGCCAACAGCGCTCGCAGCGCTTGAGCGGACACTGTAGGAAGCCGGCCGCCGGGGCGCCGCCGGATAACGGCTTGACCGCGAGTAGGACATTACCCCATGGCCCGCTTCGGGCCGCGGCACTTCGGCGCACGGGCGCGGTCTATCTCACACCATGAGAACCATACGCATCGGCATTTCGGGATGGCGCTACGCGCCCTGGCGCGGTGTCTTCTATCCCGAAGACCTGGTGCAGGACCGCGAGCTGGAATTCGCTTCGCGCCACTTTCCCAGCATCGAAATCAACGGCTCGTTTTATTCCCTGCAGGACCCCTCGAGCTACCGGCGCTGGCGCGACGAGACTCCGCCGGGGTTCGTGTTCGCCGTGAAGGGACCGCGCTACATCACCCACATGCGGCGCCTGAACGAAGTCGAGAAGCCTCTGGCGAACTTCCTGGCTTCCGGAGTGCTGCTGCTCAAGGAAAAGCTGGGGCCGCTGCTGTGGCAATTCCCGCCCAACATGCGCTTCGATGCCGGCCGCTTCGAACATTTCTTCAGCCTGCTGCCGCGCGATACGGCCGCGGCGCTGGCGCTCGCGCGCCGCCGCGAGGCGCGCATGCACGGCCGCAGCGCGCTCGCCATCGACCGGGCGCGGCCCTTGCGCCATGCCGTGGAAGTGCGCAACACCACCTTCGTCGACGTGCGCTTTCTGGAATTGCTGCGCGCGCACGGCATTGCCCTGGTGGTGGCCGACACTGCCGGAAAATGGCCGTACCTCGAGGAAATGACCGCCGACTTCGTCTACATGCGCCTGCACGGCGACAAGGAGCTCTATTCCAGCGGCTACGGCGCGGAAGCACTGGCGCGCTGGGCCCGCCGCATTCGTCTGTGGGCGGATGGTGGCGAACCGCGCGACGCACGCCGCGTCCCCGGTTCGCGCCCCGCAAGCCCGGCGCGGCAACGCGACATCTACTGTTACTTCGACAACGACGTCAAGGTCATGGCGCCGCGCGACGCGCGACGGCTGGCTGAATTGCTGCGCCTGCCGCTTGCGCCGCTGCCGGCCGGCAAACCGCTCCGCGCCCCTGCATGAAAGTGTCCCGCCACACCCTGGATGCGGTGCGCAAGGCGGCGGCGCACTGCCATGATTGTCCTTTGTGGGAGCGCGCCACGCAGACGGTGTTTGGAGAGGGGCCGGACAAGGCCCGCCTCATGCTTGTGGGTGAAGTGCCGGGCGACAAGGAGGACCTCGCCGGCCATCCCTTCGTCGGCCCGGCGGGCGCCTTGCTCGACCGGGCGCTCACCGCGGCCGGCGTGACGCGCGCCGAAGTCTACGTCACCAACGCCGTGAAGCATTTCAAATGGGAGCCGCGCGGCAAGCGCCGGCTGCACAAGACACCGGCCCAGGCCGAGGTCGCCGCCTGCCATCAATGGCTGGAGCGCGAAATGGAACTGGTCAGTCCCCGATTGATCGTCGCCCTCGGCGCGACGGCGGCGCGCGCGCTGCTCGGTCCTGCCACCACCGTGGAAAGAAACCGCGGCAAGACGCTGCATCTGGACGACGGCACCCCGGTGCGCATCACCGTGCACCCGTCCGCGGTCTTGCGCGTGCCGCGCGAGGTGCACGCCGAGGCCTACGAGCGCTTTCTGGCCGACATCAAGGCGGCGGTTCGGCTGCTGGAGTGACGAGCGACCGCCGTCGTTCGCTACTCGCGTGACGCGGGGTGCGGCGGGCTGGCCTGTTCCTGCGTGTCCTGCCCGCTCTTGGCCTTGCGCGGCATGTCCGCGCTGAATTGTTCCGCCTGCCCTTCCTGGGGAGCGTGGCGCTCGCCGTGCTGGCCGGGGTGCCCCGGACCGGCGTTCGCCGAATTGTCGGCCGGGTGGTGAGCTCCCGCCGGCAGCCCTCGCGCGGGCTGTTGGAGATGCTCCCGCACCTTCAGCCAGCGCGTGCCGACGGCGGCCACGGCGGCGGTGAGTTCCGCCCTGCTCACGCGCAACTCGTTGCACAGGGTGCGCACCTGCCATTCGTCATCCAGGTCGATCTCGCGCCGCGCCTCTTCCTCGCCGGTGCGTTGGTCCGCCTTGGACGGCGTCTGCAGATGCTGGCCGCCGGGCGTCAGGACGTCGTCGCGCTGATCGGCTTCGTCATATGTGCTCATGGCCGTTCCTTTAAGCCGTCCATCCTGGACGGATGAGTTGCTCGACTGATGACACGCTAGCGCGGCGCGATGCGTTCGTCTGTCGGCGCACGACGGTAACGCGTTCCTTTTCTGGTGTCCGCAAATCCCGTCGTTCATGACAGCGCGACAGCGTGAAACGACGTGTTCCGACAGACGCCGCCGCAGGGGCTCGCTATGAGTGAGCCATCGCAATTTCTTCAGGAGCCGCACATGGCCCGTTACAGCAAGAAAGCCTCAACAAAGGTCGCCAAAGCCATGCACGAACGCAAGCGTGGCACTCTGAAAAGCGGCAAATCCGGCAAGAAAGTCAAGAGCCGTAAACAGGCCATCGCCATAGGCCTTTCGGAGGCGCGCCGCGCCGGAGCCAAGGTGCCGAAGAAGGCGAAAAAGTCCAGCAAAAAGAAGGCCAAAAAAACCTCCGGCAAGAAGAAAAGCAGCAGCCGCAGCTAGAACGATCCCGGCCTGCCGCTGTCGAAGGTTTATGCCGCCGGTTCCGGCGGCATTTCCCCAAACGCACTTCGGAGGCAGGTCGTGATTGCCGCCCGCTCCCCCTATAAGACCCTGGTATCGAAATGGAATTTTGGCTGGTTTGCCCCGCTCATCCAGGGCGTGCATCCCCCCGAGGATTGGGATGAAGAGGAGGAAGAACCGGAGTTTTGATTGTTCTGATCGGGAGCCTGTTAAGACTCGAGATACGAGTGCGAAGGGCTAGCGCAGGCGGAGCCGTCGCGAAAGACCGGTCTGTGCCTTCAGGGTTCGCTGCATGTGCGACAACACGCCGGCCTCGTCGGCGGCGCGCTCGGCGGCGATGCAGTCGCGCGGGACGCTGACCGCGAACTGGCGCACGTAGGCGTCCTGCGCCGTGGCGAACACGCAGTTGTCGGCGGCGATGCCGGTGATCACCACCGTGGAGGGAGCCAGTTCGTCGAGCAGGAATTCGAGCGGAGTGCCGTAAAAGCCCGAGTGCCTGGGCTTGAGAATGGAAATGTCGTTCGCGGACGGTTCAAGCAGCTCGGCAATCGCCGCCGAGACGCCCCCGCGCTCCCTGCATTCCTGCACCAGCTTGTCGAATGGCCTGGACCAGTCGCCGAAGTTGTCGTTGACGTAGATACAGGCCCAGCGTTTGCTGCCGAACCGCGCCTTGAGGGCCGCGGTCGCCCGTGCCGCCCGCAGCGCGCGCGGCATGAGCGCCTTGGCCCCCTGAAAGTCGAAAAAGTTGATGAAATCGACCAGCAGCAGGACGGGTTTTCTTTTAGGCAGGCTGCCCTTGCGCATAGGGGCCTCGGGACCGGGTCAGCCGGATGCCGACGGCGCGGCGGCCCGCCGCGCGTCCGGGGAAGGCTCCAGCGGCCGACATCCTGACGGGCCCGCCGGTGGCATAGTGGCAGCGCTCATGGCGTTCAAATACCGGTAACCGATGGAGTGGTTGAACTGGCTGCAGTGGCCGGCGATGGCCGTCACGGTTTCAGGCGCCTGGCTGGTGGCGTCAAGAGCAGCCCGGCGCCGCAAACTGGGCTTCTGGACCTACATTGCAAGCAATGTGTTGTGGATCGCGTGGGGCTGGCACGACGGCGCATATGCCTTGATCGCCCTTCAGTTGATATTGGGAGCCCTGAATATCCGCGGCGCGTTCAAGAACGAATCGCAGGCCGCGGAGCAGGGATGAAAAGCTCAGGTAGCCGTGTCGGCCGTTTCCGCCCGATTGTCCGTTGCCGCAACCCGCGCGGCGCCCTTCTGCGGAGCATGGCGCGGCTGCAAATGGTACAGCAGCAGGTCGAGGTCCCGCATGTCGAAGAGCTCGCCGCAGTCCGGGCAGGCGGTGAAGCGGTCGGCGCCGGCCGGCGCCCGCAAAGAAAATGTTTCGTGATCTTGCATGGTGACTCCGTTAAAGAGGCCCCATTGTTGAAGGCGGCCCGCGGGGCGTCTGTCGGAAAAACAGCCAAGTTTGCCGCCGCAGCGCGCTCCTAAGACCCGAATTCCGCCGCGGTTTCCCGTACCACCTCGCGCGCGTTTTTGTCCTCGCGCAGTCCCTGAAACGAGGGGTGGCGCAAGGTGCCGTCGTCGGTCCATTCGGTGAAGGCGATCTCGGCCACGAGCTGCGGCTTGACCCAGTGTGCGCCGCGCGCCTCGGCTCCCTTGGGCGGATTGGCGAAAGCGGGCCGTGCGATCTCGAGCGGCTTGAGCTTCCGGTACACCGCCTGCAGCGTCGCTTCGTTGAACCCCGTGCCGACCTTGCCGGAGTAGCGCAGCCGTCCATCTGGCTGGTAAACGCCCAGGAACAGCGCGCCGAAGGCGGTGCGCGAACCGCCGGGCTCGCTGTAGCCGCCCACCACCATTTCCTGTCGCCGCACGCATTTCACTTTCAACCAGGTTGCGGTGCGCTGCTGCGTGTAGACCGAATCGGCCGCCTTGGCCACGATGCCTTCCAGCCCCTCCTTGCAAGCGCTCCGCAGCATGGCGGCGGCCTGTCCTTCGATGTGGCTGCTGTAGAGCAGAGGTTCGCCCGCGCCGGCCACCAGCGCCTCGAGCCGGCGCTTGCGTTGGCGCAGGGGCACGCCCCTGAGGTCATAGCCGTCGAGATAAGGCAGATCGAAGGCGTAGTACACGAAACGCGAGCGTCCGGGATCAGCCAGGGCGTTCTGCATGAGCTGGAAATGGCTGCGGCCGCGCGCGTCGAGCACCACGGCCTCTCCATCAATCCAGGCGCTCTTCACCGGCAGGCGCGCGGCCGCGCGCGCGATGTTGGGAAACTTTTCGGTCCAGTCGCGGCCCGAGCGGGACACGATGCGCACCTTGCCGCCGCCGAGCTTCAGCAGCATGCGGTAACCGTCGAACTTGATTTCCGCCAGCCAGTCTCCGCTTGCGGGCGGGGCCTTGACCAGCGTGGCCAATTGCGGCCTGAGCACGCGCGGCATGGGCGCTCTTTTTGCGCCTTTGAGTGCCGCGGTCTTTGACCCTGTGCCCTTGGATGTCGCCATGCGTCCTTATGGCACTTCAAGCCCTGAATGTCATTCAGACAAGGCCTGCGTCTTGTAGGTCTTTGCCGGGTCAGCGCAGGCCTTCATCGCGTAGGAAAACGCCGTCGGCCCGCGGGCGATGGCATCCCCGCCGACCCATGGTTATGCTGAAGCTGCGGGACGGGTCGCATCCAAGGAGACTTCATGGCAATGATCCAGTGGATCGTGGTGGCCGACGCAAGCCGCGCACGGATTTTTGAAGCACCACCAGCAAGTTCAGACAGCGGGCAGCGGCTGCAGCAGGTCGCCGACCTCGCCAACCCCGACGGCAGGGCGCGCGAAGATGACCTGGTTTCCCACTCCGCGGGCCGCGGACGGCCGGGTGCGCGAACCGGCATCGCCGAAGACAACGCCGGCGATCACAGCCTGGAACTGTTTTCCCGCCAGGTGGCGCGCTTTCTCCAGTCGGCGCATGACCAGCGTCGCTACCACCGCCTGCATCTGTTCGCGGCACCACGGCTGCTGGGGCGGCTGCGCCGCGATTTGAGCGACGGCGTGCGGCGCATAGTGGCCGAGCAGAAGAACAAGGATATCGCCTGGTTCGACGACGGCAACGTGGACCGCTATTTCAAAATGACCCATTGAGGAGACAGCATGGCACAGCCGACCGCGCCCCCCTCACTGCAGGTTGGGCTTCCTCAGGTAGTCGCCGCGGTCGGCCGATTTGACGTTGACACGCAACACGTCACCCGAGCGCGCCAGCATGAGCGGCACGCTCACGCCCGCCGGCCCCAGCCGCCGCACGGCGCGGAACAGCTCCGCCATGCCGGGCACGCGCTGTTCGCCCACGCCCAGCACCACGTCGGCTTCGCGCACGCCGGCCTGCGCCGCGGGCCCGCCCGGCGTGACGCTGCCCACCAGCAGCCTGCCCTTGGCCTCCTGCGTGTACATGCCCAGCCAGGGCGGCGGCGGATGCGGGCTGCGCGCCGTGGCGAGCAACGAATCGAGAATCGGGGCGAGCAGGTCCACGGGCACGAACATGTTGATGTTGGCCGCCTCGCCGTTCACCTCGCGCTGCATCATCAGCGAGCCCACGCCCACCAGGTCGCCTTGGGCGTCGAGGAGGGCGGAGCCGCCCCATTGCGGATGGGCCGGCGCGGTGAACAGCGCCTCGTCGAGCAGGTATTCCCAGGGTCCGGCGAACTCCTGCTTGCCGATCACGCGCACCTTGAGCGCGTGGCGCAGTCCGCCATGACCAAAGACGAAGGCCCAGTCGCCGATCTTGAGCTCCGACGCAAGGCCGCGCTGCAGCGGGGCTGCGTCGAGCTTGCCCAGCGGCTGGATGAGCCCAAAACCCGTCGCCGAATCCACCGCCAGCGGATAACCCTGCACCACGCTGTTGCGGTTGGTGGTGAGCCAGATCCGCGACGCTTCAGTGATGAGATAGCCGATGGTGAGCACCAGCCCGTCGGCGATGACGACGCCGTATCCGCCGCGCTCAGTGCCAAGAGGGCCGGCGGTAAAGGCGTCTTCCGGCACTTCGGCGCGCACGACCACCATGGCGTCGCAGGCGCGCGCCAGATCGAATTGGGTCTCGGAGGGCTTGGGTTGCAGTTCCTCCGGAAAGGCCCATTGCTGGCCTTGGGGCATGCGGCGATTTTCGCACGAATGGCGCACTGCGATGCGGCGCCGCCGTTCGAGCGGATGTTTGCCGGCAGCTTTGTGCCGGAAGTCTCCTACACCTGAATCAGCCGCCTCCCCCCTTTTCCCTGTCGGGTCAACGGTCGATAGTGAAACTGGCCATGAACTCGGTGCCCATTGTTCCCATTGTTCCCATTGTTCCCATTGTTCCCATGGTTCCCACGCCCGCCGCCGCCGCGGCGGAAGGGTCTTTTTCGGAGACGGCCCGCCCGAACATTCTGCGGCCCGGCCACTCGAGCGTTCTGCGACCCGGCCACAATTGCGCCGAAGTCGCGCAGGCTCCGCGCGTCAAGATGCTCGTGGACGCCGAGGCCTACTTCAAGGCTTTCATGCTGGCCGCCGAGCGCGCTCAAGAGCGGATATTCATCCTGTCCTGGGATTTCGATTCGCGCATCCCGCTCGATCCCGACGCCAGGGACACGCCCGCATCACTGGGCGGCCGGATTCTTCATCCCTGGAAGGGCCGCGGGGCAAGCGCCGCACCCGTGGGCCTGGGCGATTTCCTGAATTTCCTGGTACGCCGCCGCCGCGGCCTGCACGTGCACGTGCTGGCCTGGGACTATCCCATGATTTTCGGCACCGACCGCGAGTTTCCGCCCACCTACGGATTGGGCTGGAAGCCGGCGCACCGGGTGCATTTCCGCTACGACAACACCCATCCCGTGGGCGGGTCGCACCACCAGAAAATCGTGGTCGTGGACGACAGCGTCGCCTTTACCGGCGGGCTGGACCTGACCAGCCGGCGCTGGGACACCAGCGAGCACCGTGCCGGCGACCCGCGGCGCCGCGATGCCAGCGGCAATCCCTATCCCCCGTTTCACGACTTCATGGCCATGGTCGATGGCGAGGCGGCGCGCGCCTTGGGGGACATCGCCCGCGAGCGCTGGCGCCGCGCCACGGGCGAGGTCATCCGGCCCGCCTCGCGGCGCGGCGCGGACCACGCCTGGCCGCGTGAAATAAACGCCGACATGCGCGACGTGGCCGTGGGCGTGTCGCGCACCATGCCGGTCACCAGCGCCGGGCCGGCGGTGCGCGAAGTCGAGACCCTGCACTTCGATCTCATCGCGGCAGCCAGGCGCTGCATTTACGTGGAGAACCAGTACTTCACCGCCCAGCGCCTGTGCGACGCACTGGCCGCGCGGCTGCAGGATCGCGACGGCCCCGAGATCATCCTGGTGCTGCGCCTCTTGAGCCACGGCTGGCTGGAAAAGACAACCATGCAGGCCCTGCGCGGCCGGCTGCTCGCCCAATTGCGCGTCGCGGACCGCTGGCGCCGGTTGGGAATCTACTATCCGCACGTGGACGGGCTGCCCGACGGCACCTGCATCGACGTGCACTCCAAGGTCATGGTCGTCGACGACGAGTGGCTGAGGGTAGGCTCGGCCAACCTGTGCAACCGCTCCATGGGCATGGACAGCGAATGCGACCTGACCTTCGAGGCGCGCGGCCGGCCCGAACTGCGCCGTGCCATCGCCGCCTGCCGCGAGGGCCTGCTGTGCGAACACCTCGGCGTCCCCGGCGCCGAACTGCAGGCCGCGGTGCGGAGCGCGGGGTCCATCAACGGCGCCATCGCGGCATTGAACGGGGACCCCGGGCGGACGCTGCGCCCGCTGATCGATCCCCAGCTTCCCGAAACCCTCATCGAGCTCGCCTCCTTCGTGGATCCCGAAAAGCCGGTGTCCCTGGAGGAATTGAGCGCCCAATTCACGCCGGTGATCGCGCCCCGGGAACGGCCGCCCGCGTGGCGGCCGCTGATCGGCGTGGCGCTCGGCATTGCGGCGCTGGCGGCGCTGTGGCGCTTCACGCCGCTCGCCGAGGGCGTGACGCCAGAGCGCATCATCGGTCTCGCGGAAGACATCGGAGACCGCTGGTGGGCGCCGCTGCTGGTCCTGCTTGCCTATACGCCTGCCTGCCTGGTCATGTTCCCGCGCCCGTTGATCACCCTGTTCGCCGTCATTGCATTCGGGACCTCGGCGGCCATCGGTTACTCGCTGTCCGGCATCGTACTCGCCGCCCTGGCCACTTATTTCGCCGGCACGCGCATGAAGCGCTCCACCATCACGCGGCTGGCCGGCAGCCGCCTGGATCACTTGAGCGAGGTGTTGAAGCGCCGCGGACTGTTCGCCATGACGGCGGTGCGCCTCGTGCCCATCGCGCCCTTTGCCGTGGTGGGCGCGGTGGCGGGCGCACTCCGCATCAAGCTGTGGCACTACACACGGGGGTCGCTGCTGGGGCTGCTGCCCGGGACCATCATGACGCTGGTGTTCGGCGATCAGCTCCAAACGGCGTTGCGCGATCCTGGAGGGGTCAACTATGCGCTGGTGGCCGGCATCGCCTTGCTGTTCGGCGTGGGCATCCTGTTGGTGCGGCGCTACGTCTTCGGCGGGGCCTTTACCCGCGCCGCGCCCGAGTCAAAGTGAAGACTCGGGCCGGAGGCGGTCCCACCGCCGGCTCATCGGCTTCCAACTGCGTAAGAATCGCCAGCTACAACATCCACCTCGGCATCGGCCGCGACGGCGCATTCGAGCCCGCGCGCATCGCCGCCGTGATTGCCGAAACCGGCGCCGATGTCGTGGCGCTGCAAGAAATCAGCCTGGGGGCGCCGGGCTTCGACATGTTGCATTACCTCTGCGAGGCCACCGGCATGGCCGGCGTGGCCGGCCCCACGCTGGTCACGGCGCGCGGCGAATACGGCAACGCCGTGCTGTCGCGGCATCCCGTCACGGCGGCGGTGCGCCTGGACATGAGCGTACCCGGCCGCGAGCCGCGCGGCGCGCTGGACGTGCGCGCGGATTGCAACGGGCGGCCGCTGCGCATCATCGCCACCCATTTCGGCCTGCGGCCGGCCGAGCGGCGCGCCCAGGCGCTCATGATGCTCGCCCACGTTCAGAAAAGCGCCGGTGAGGACGCCGCGCCGCTGGTGCTCACCGGCGACGTCAACGAATGGTTTCTATGGGGCCGGCCGCTGCGCTGGCTGCACCGCCATTTCGGGCACAGCCCCATGCCTCCCAGTTTTCCTTCCGGGCATCCGCTGCTGGCGCTGGACCGCATCTGGGCGAAACCCGCGCAGGCTTTGCACGCCGTGCGCGCGCACAAAAGCGCGCTGGCGCGCATGGCGTCGGATCACCTGCCGGTGACGGCGTTCGTTAGCCTGAACGCCGCTCAGCAGCTCACCCTCTAGTATCCATACCGTCGCGAGGCCTCGCGACGCGAATCTCCATACCCCTGCTCCAGCGGGTAACCCGTAGCGTCATTGATCCAACCCTGGCCGCCGGAGGCGTCCCGGCCATTGAGCCAACCCCAGTGATAGCCGGGCGGGCCCATTTCCCGGCCGTCACGCCCATAGGCGTCACCCCCAGCCATAGACTGGCTACGTCCACGGAACTGGCTCCTCGCCATGGGCTGGCCGGTCCGATCGTTTATCCATCCGGCGCCGGCTGTAGAATCGCGTCCATTGAACCATCCCCAGTGATACCCGGGCGGGCCCATTCTGGACGAGCCTCTTTCCAACGTCATCGGCTGCCCAGTGATGTCGTCAATCCATCCAGAACCGCCGGAGGCGTCGCGGCCATTGAGCCAACCCCAGTGATAAGAGGGCTGGGCATACTGCGGGTCATAGCGCGGGTACGTCCGGTCGGCCCAGGAATCCGGGCCTTCCTGCGCCAAGGCGGCGCCGCTTCCGCCCAAGAACGCGGCGCAGAGCAGTGCGGCGAGGGTCAGGTTCCTTCCAGTCCTGGTTTTCATAAGAGTCTCCTAGAAAGTTCCCCATGCGTCCTTTATGCGCCGGAACGGCAAAAAAAGCAGTAAGCGGATGTTGCATTCTTATCCGCCAATGTCGGTTACGAGGCCGTCTTCCGTTGCGTCAGCGCGACTCCGACAAGGTCTGAGCATTTTTCCGACAGTGGATGACTTGCGATGAAGGCAGCGCTGAGCGCGGGCATTCTGCTGTTCCGCACGAACGGGGATGGCAACATCGAGGTGCTGCTGGCGCACATGGGCGGGCCGTTCTGGCAGCGCAAGGACGCGGGGGCGTGGTCGCTGCCCAAGGGGGAGTACGCGCAAGGCGAGGATGCGCTCGCAGCCGCACGCCGGGAATTCGCCGAGGAGCTGGGTTCGGCTCCGCCTTCGGGTCAATTCATCGATCTGGGGGAAATACGCCAGTCGGGCGGCAAACGCGTGCGCGCCTGGGCGGCGCAGGGCGACCTGGATGCGGACGCCATTGTCAGCAACACCTTCGAAATGGAATGGCCCAGGGGTTCGGGCAAAACGGCGTCCTTTGCCGAGGTGGACAAGGCGGCGTGGTTTCCCATTGAGGAGGCGCGGACGAAACTCGTCCGCGCGCAGGCGGAATTTCTCGACCGGCTTCTGGAAAAATTGCAGCAACCAAAGGTGCGCTAAGGGTGCGCTAAGGGTGCGCTGAGGGTGCGCTGAGGGCACGCCGAGGGGGGCCTCAACCGCCTTCAGGCAGGTGCACCAGCTTGCCGTGCTGCGGAAAATCCGCCTGCAACTTGGGCCAGATGATTTGGCAGACCGGCACTGGCGCACCGGAATAAAAACTCGCCACCAGCGGAAAGAGCTGCTCAGTTTCTTCAGGGGGGACCGGAACGAACTCACAGGGCCAGCCCGTCAGCAGACCGTCCTCGCGGTCGCCCGGGCTGAACCGCTTCCCGGCGCGTATTTCCTGCACCGCGCGCACCAGGGCAAGATCGGCCACCGAGGGCTTGAGGCCAAGTATGGCCAGCTCGGGGTGATCGAACGATTTGCGCAGCCCGACGGTGTAGGAGTAAGCGATGCCGCGCCAATGAGCCAGCACGTTCTGCAAATGCCAGCCATAGCGGGCCACGTTCTGCTCCACCTGGGCCAGGGCGATGTCGTCGTGTCGATCGTAGTCCATCACGCCACGGCTTTGTGATTGCCCGAAATCGGGCATGGACCCGTTACCCGGGGACCATGCCCGAAAT
>DATNCF010000404.1:0-6658 GCA_035571675.1 Burkholderiales bacterium
CGTGGGGTCGTACATGAAGGTGGTGTAGCACTGGCGGGCCCAGTAGTAGCTGGGCAGGTTGCCCAGCTTGGGCCGCAACTGGCTGTAGTAGGCCTTGCAGATCTGGTCCATGTCCGACAGGGCCGTGGCTACCCAGGAGGCGCCGCCCTCGGTGAACACCACTTTCAGCGTGGGATGGCGCTCGAACACGCCGGCGAACATGAGCTGGCCGAGCAGCGGGCGGTAGGGGCAGAGGTTGCGCGCCAGGTTGGCGCCCAGCGACCCGTTGCCCACGAACTCGATGTAGGCGCCGACGTGGAACGACAGGGGCAGGCCGGATTCGGCAATGGCCGCCCACATCGGCTCCATGCTCATGCTGTTGTAGCGTATGCCGCGCGGGAACGACGGGATCTGCACCGCCTTGAAGCCCTGCGCCTTGATCTTTTGCATGTAGTCGCGGCTGGCCTCGGGCTTGAGGAAGGTGGGCAGCACCGACACGCCGATGAGGCGCTTGGCGTGCGGCTTGAGATATTCGGACAGCCATTCGTTGTACACGTCGATGCAGGCCCAGTACAGCTCCTTGTCCTGCAGCGCGTTCAGCGCCTGCAGCCGGCCGTGGAACAGCACCGAGGCTTCGATGCCCTCGGCGTCCATGACGCGCAGCTTTTCGTTCAGGTCCCAGAAGCCCGTGCAACCCTCGGAGACTTCCTGGCCCACGCCGGGCACGATCAGCGCGCGTCCCTCGGCCTCCAGGTGCCAGCCCTCTGCGTCGTGCCACAGTTTGGGGGCCTTGTCCTTCCACTTGGCCGGCAGCCGGTCTTCCCACAGGTGCTCGACTTCCATGTTGTGGTCGTCGGCGGAAATCATGCGCACGCCCGCGGGCGGCCGCCAGCTGTCCACGGGAATCTTGCGTTCGGTGGGAATGGGAATGGGCTCGAAATTCATCGCGGTCTCCTTCGGGATTCAAACATGCTACTCCTCAATCCGGTCCGCGCCAACCGCTGGCTTAACGATGGTTAAGGACCGGGTTCCACCCCGGAAACGGGCGCCGGGACGGCTTGGGATAAACTCGACGCCCGGGCCGGTGGGCGTCCCGGTCCAACGGAGCAACGGAGAGAACCATGTCCGAATTCGAGATCGCCGGCCGCGTCGCCGAGATGCTCAAGGCGCGCCGCGAGACCGTGGCCGTGGCCGAATCGTCGTCGGGAGGGCTGGTCTCGGCCGCCCTGCTGGCCGTGCCCGGCGCGTCGGTGTACTACGCGGGCGGCGCGGTGGTGTACACCAGGAAGGCGCGCGAGCAGGCCATGGGCCTGTCCGACAATGACGTGGCCGGCCTGCGCTCCTCCAGCGAACCCTACGCGCTGTGCCTGGCCCGAACGGCGCGCGAGCGCTTCGCTGCGACCTGGGGCATCTCCGAAACCGGCGCCGCCGGTCCCACCGGCAACCGCTACGGCGACAAGCCAGGACATACCTGCGTCGCCATAGCAGGGCCCAATGGCCTCGAACTAAGCCGGACGCTCGAAACCGCAAGCCCGGATAGGCCGCAAAACATGCACCTATTCGCCCAGGCCGCATTGACATTGCTGCTGCAAAATCTCGGCACAAACAAACTTTGACCGGCACTCACCCAAGGCGTCTCAACCCGGCGCGAATGGCCGCTTGACGCGACGCCAGCGGCAACCCATGATTGCATGAACGATTAGGTGTGAAACTTTTCCGTGGACGAGCTGGATTTCTCGAGCGCAACACCCCGCCCGGCAGCACCAGGAGCGCCCCCTCCCCCCGCCGCGGTCTACAAACCGGCCGTTGCGCTGGAGTTTTTTCGGGCCGCCGGCCAGCTTGAAGAGGTCCCCGGCGGCAAGACCTTTTTCCAGGAGAACGACAAGCCCGGCGGCTTTTTCTCGGGCGGCAGCCGCATGTACCTGCTGCTGGACGGCGACATCGGCCTCATGGCCAAGGGCCGCTTCATCGGCATCATCAAGCCGGGGGATATTTTCGGCGAGATCGCCATGCTGGCGCGCGCGCCGCGCACCGCCACCGCCATGGCCAAGACGCTGTGCAAGGTGCTGTCGCTGGACGAGAAGCAGTTCAATGTGGCGCTGCAAAAAAAACCCGAGTTCGCGCTCATGATGATGGCCATCATGGTGCAGCGCCTGCGCCAGGCCGTGGCGCGCCGCGCCGAGGCCGGCGGCGGCGCCCCGGACGCCGTGGCCGAACGCGAAGCCGTGTTCGGCAAGAAGGACCTTGCCGCGTTCGCGCAAGAGATCAACCCCGTGCGCATGGAAAAAGGCAAGGTCATCATGAAGGCCGGCGACACCGGCGTGTTCATGTACGTCGTGCATTCAGGCAAGGTGGCCATTTCCATCGGCGACAAGGTGGTGGAGCGCGTGGGGCCGGGCAGCGTATTCGGCGAAATGGCGCTGGTCGACAACGCCGCGCGCGCGGCCGGCGCGGTCGCCGAGGCCGAGAGCGAACTCATCATGGTGAGGCGCGCCGACTTCCTCACCCTGATCCAGGGCAAGCCGCAGTTCGGCTCATCCATCCTGCGGACCATCGCCGAACGCATCCGCGCGGCAAGCTGACCCCTTCAGCCCGGCTGCGCAGTCCCGGTTCGCCCCTCGATGGCGATGCCCAGCGCTTCATAAAGCCGGGCCAGTTCCCACATGGGCCCGATGAGCAGGAACTGCAGGTCCTTGAAGAACGAGGGCCGCGCGCGTTCCACCACGTGGCCGACGAACTGGCCGATCCAGCCCGCCAGGAACAGCCCGGCGGCGGCCCAGACCAGCCTTGCGCCCAAGGTGGTTTCCAGCGCCAGCACCCCGGCGTAGAACACGCCCAGGATCACCAGCAGGCCCAACGCCAAGCGTCGTGACAGCGCGGCGTAGTAGACCAGGGCCGCCACCAACACCACGCTGGCGGGATTGAGCGCGGCGTCGCCCACCGGGATGGCCTTCAGCCCGCAAAGGATGGAAAACACGATGACCGGTATGCACACGAAGTGTAGGCGCTGGTTCACGGTGTTGCGGTGGTTGAGGGAGTACTCGTCCAGCCAGTTGCGTGCCGTTCTCATGCTGCCTCCTGGGAAGCCGGAACCGGTTGCCTACTTCTTGGGCGGAAAGCCCTTCTTCAACAACGCCTTCGCCTCCTCGCTGCCGGTCAGCAACCGGTTGGTGCGCAGCTTGATTTTCCAGCCCTGCGGCGTGCGCATCAGTTCCCAGCGGTTCGAACTGGTGCGCTCGGCGCGCCAGTGTTCGCCCTCCTGGTGAATGAACAGTTGCGAGTAGCAGGTGGCCACGGCGGTGTCCCCGTCGATCTTGACGTGCGGGAAGCTGGTGAGGTGGGCGCTGCCCTTCTTGACGTAGTCGTTGTGCACCTTGCCGCGCACCAGGCTGACCAGCCCGGCGGTGCCCTTGAACGGCGTGCCGCCCGGATCGTAGACCCCGTCCTCGGTCCACAGCGACGCAGTCAGGTCCTCGTTCAGCGAGTCCACGGACGGGCCGTACGAGGTCATCAACTGGTAAATGGCCACCTGGTCTTCCAGGGCCTGCAGGCGCGCCTCCATGGCGCGCAGCTTTGCTTCGGTGCTGTCGCTCATCGCTTCCTCCTTGTTATGGAGAAAGCATACGCCTGTGGAGAAAATGCGGTGGACCGCCTTGGCGGGCCCGGAACGGCTACTCGATCATCCCGGCGGCCACGGTCTGGTTGGTGGTCTCGTCGATGAGGATGAACGAGCCCGTAGCCCGGTTGATGTCGTAGGGGTCGGTGAAAATGGGCTGGGCCAGGCTGATGGCCACGTGCGCGATGTCGTTCATGGCCAGCGTGGCGGGCGAGGGTTGGCGCTCGAAAGTGTTGATGTCGATGCGGTCGGCGATCCTGGCCAGCTTGGCCTTGACCGTGCGCGAAGTGTGCTTGAGCAGGAAGCGGCCGGCCGAGTTGGGCGGCTCGGCGGCCAGCCAGCAGATGCGCGCCTCGATGGCCTTGGTCTCGCGCGGCTCGGCGCCTTCCTGGGCGATGACATCGCCGCGCGAGATGTCGATTTCGTCGGCCAGCACCAGGGTGACCGAGTCGCCCGCCACGGCCAGCGGCAGGCGCTTGTCCAGGAACACGATGTCCTTCACGGTGGTACGGCGCCCTGAAGGCAGGGCGGTGACCGTGTCGCCCACGGCCAGCACCCCCGATTCCAGCCGGCCCGCGTAGCCGCGGAAGTCGGTGCCGGCGCCGGGGCGCACCACCAGTTGCACGGGGAAGCGCGCCGGGAGCCGGTCGGCTTCATCCTCGACGTCGAGGTTCTCCAGCAGGGACAGCAGCGTCTCGCCCTCGTACCACGCCAGCGGCGCCTCGCCCTCCCCCACCGAGCGTTCCACCACCATGTCGCCCTTCAGCGCCGACATGGGAATGAAGCGCAGGTCGGGAATGCCCAGGTCGCCGGCGAAACCCAGGAAGTCGGCGCGGATGCGCTCGAACACCTTGCGGTCGTAGCCCACCAGGTCCATTTTGTTCACGGCCACGATGACGTGCCGCACCCCCAGGAGGTAGGCGATGTAGCTGTGCCGGCGCGTCTGGGTGAGCACGCCCTTGCGCGCGTCGATGAGGATGATGGCCGCGTCGGCGGTGGAGGCGCCGGTGACCATGTTGCGCGTGTACTGCTCGTGCCCCGGCGTGTCGGCGATGATGAACTTGCGGCGCGGCGTGGCGAAGTAGCGGTAGGCCACGTCGATGGTGATGCCCTGCTCGCGCTCGGCTTCCAGGCCGTCGGTGAGCAGGGACAGGTCTGCCGCCTCCTGGCCGCGCCGGCTGGAGGCGCGCGCCACGGCGGCGAGCTGGTCCTCGAAAATGGCCTTGGTGTCGTACAGCAGGCGCCCGATCAGCGTGCTCTTGCCGTCATCCACGCTGCCGGCGGTGATGAAGCGCAGCACGCCACGGTCCTCGGCGACGCCCTTGGCATCGGGGTGGAGTTCGCTCACGGCGCCCATCAGAAGTAACCCTCTTTTTTCCTGCGCTCCATGGACGCTTCCGAAGTCTGGTCGTCCATGCGCGTGGCGCCGCGCTCGGTGATGGTGGTGGCGGCGGTCTCGGCGATGATGGCGTCGGGCGTGGCGGCGCCCGATTCCACCGGGCAGGTGGTGGTGATGTCGCCCACGGTGCGAAAGCGCACCGGCAGCACTTCCACTTTCTCTCCCTCGCGCGGCGGCGTCAGGCGCGTCACCGGCATGAGCAGGCCATTGCGGCGCACCACTTCGCGCGGGTGCGAATAGTAAATGGAGGGCACCGCGATGCCTTCACGGGCGATGTACTGCCACACGTCCAGCTCGGTCCAGTTGCTGATGGGGAACACGCGCATGTGCTCGCCCTTGTGCACCCGGGTGTTGTACAGGTTCCACAGCTCGGGCCGCTGGTTCTTGGGGTCCCACTGGCCGAACTCGTCGCGAAACGAAAACACGCGCTCCTTGGCGCGCGCCTTCTCCTCGTCGCGGCGCGCCCCGCCCAGGGCGGCATCGAAGCCGAATTCCTCGATGGCCTCGAGCAGCGTCACCGACTGGGCGGCGTTGCGGCTGTCGGTCTCGCGGTGCAGCCGCACCGTGCCGCGCCGGATGGAGTCCTCCACGCCGCGCACGATGAGGCGCTCGCCCAGCTCGGCGGCGCGCGCGTCGCGGAAGGCGATGACTTCGTCGAAGTTGTGACCGGTGTCGATGTGCAGCAGCGGAAAGGGAAAGCGCGCCGGCCGGAAGGCCTTTTCGGCCAGGCGCAGCATGACGATGGAGTCCTTGCCCCCGGAAAAGAACAGCACCGGGTTGGCGCACTCGCCGGCCACCTCGCGCAGGATGTGGATGGCCTCGGACTCCAGCCAGTCGAGGTGGCTGCGCCGCGGCAGGTTGCTGCGATCGTCAACAGGCGGCGTCGCCGCCCGGGCCAGCGAACTCATGCTCTACCTTCCCATCAAACTTTTTTCGAACGCACGAGCTTGCCGTCCGGCCCCACGTGCAGTCCGCATTCCTTGGATTCGGGTTCTTCCCACCACCAGCGCCCGGCGCGCACGTCCTCGCCCGCCACCACGGGGCGAGAGCACGGCGCGCAGCCGATGGAGCGGTAGCCCTGGTCGTACAGGGCGTTGTAGGGCACGTCGTTGGCGCGCAGGTAGGCCCACACCTCGTCCTCGCTCCAGTCGGCGAGCGGGTTGAATTTCTCGATGCCGTGCACGTCGTCGAAGGCCTGCTCGGGAAGGTCGGCGCGCGTCACCGACTGGTCGCGGCGCAGCCCGGTGAGCCAGGCCTTCTTGCCGGCCAGCGCCCGCTTGAGCGGCTCGACCTTGCGGATGTCGCAGCAGGCCTTGCGCAGGTCCACGCTCTGGTAAAAGGCGTCGCGGCCGTACACCGTGACGTACTGCGTTACGGCCTCGGCCTTGGGATGCATGACCGTGATGGCGTGGCCGTAGCGCGCCTTGATGGCCTCGATCACCGCCAGGGTGTCGCCGTGCATGCGGCCCGTGTCCAGGGTGAAGATCTCGATGGGCAGGCCGAGGCGCAGGATGGCGTCGGTCACCACCATGTCCTCGATGGACAGGCTGGAGGCCAGCGCCGCGGGCGAATGCCCGGCGGCGATGCGGCGGAGCAAGGCCTCGAGCGCCGCGACCTTGGCCGACAAGGCAGGCGCGAGAGTTGCGCCGGGCTTCGCTTCGACT
>DATNCF010000405.1:0-13328 GCA_035571675.1 Burkholderiales bacterium
GACGGCGGGTACGCCCTCAAGGCCATCGACGACATCGGCTGGAAGCCGCCCATCATCGGCAGCGGCGCTTTCACCACCCAGCCCGCGCAGGCGCAGGAAATAGCCGGAGCCGAGCCGCTCAAGCGCGTGACCGCGCTGCTCTACACCGGCATGAGCGCCTGTCCCAACCAGCCGCTGGGCTCCAGTCCTTACGCGCAATTGCTGGTGAAGCTGAAGAAGGCGGAACCGCAAAACTGGCCGCAGATATCGTCGCTGAACGTGGCTTCGGGCTACGACTGGGTCACCATGATCAAGCTCGCCGTCACGGCCACCAAGACCACCAACGGGCAAAAGCTGACCGAGTGGATCGAGCAGAACGCGTCGTCGATGAAGCTCATCTATTCGCCGGTGCATGCGACCAAGACCGACCACTTCATGCTGGGGCCCGATTCGCTGACGCCCGGCACCGACGTCGCGCACCCGCGCGAGGACGGCATGACCAAGCGGCTGAACTGCTCCTAATCGACCGCGACGTCATCCCCGCGAAAGCGGGGATCGGCCGATGATGGGAAGCCCTGGATTCCCGCTTCCGCGGGAATGTCACGGCAAAAAATAACGCCGTTCCCCGGAGCGGCGTTTTCATTTTTGGCGCCGTGCTACGCCGCCGCGGGCCAGCGCACCGCCTTGCCGGCCCCTTCCAGCCATTTGCGCGTGGCCGAAGCCGAGCGCTCACCCGACTGGTCGGCCGTCATGGCGCGCAGCTCGGCGTTGAACACCTCCAGCTCCACGCTGATGCGCGGATTATTGTCAAACACGGCGTTGAGGATGTCGACCAGCGGCGCCTGACCTTCGCCCGGCAGCGAACGGCCCTGCATGGCCACGTACGGCGTGCCCGGGGGAGGGGGCGTGCGGTCGCTCAATTGCGCGGCGATGATGGCGCCGGGTTTGAGCGCGCAAATATGCTCCACCGTGCCGCCCGAGCGCAGCAGGTGCCAGGTGTCGAGCATGATGCCGAGGTTGGGCAGGTTCACCATGTCCACCAGCGCCTTGGCGGTGAGCAGGTCGGGCATGCCGGTGTCCGGGATGAACTCCAGCGACACCGCCAGGCCGTGGCGGGCGGCGCGCTCGGCGATGCGGCCGAAGGCCTCGGCCAGTTCGGCCAGCGGCGTCACCTTGCCCAGGAAATGCGCGATGTTGACAATGTGCGCCCCCGAGGCGATGGCCACTTCGTAGCAATAGGACTCGTCGTGATGGAAGCCGTCGCGGAAGTGCTCGGGCACCTCTTCGGGCGCCGGCATGCCGGGCAGGCCGCGCAAGAGCGGGTCGATCACCGCCACGCGCGTACCCGCGGCCGCGAGCATGTCGCGCAATTGCGTTTCCGTGCCGCCGCTCTCGCGCCAGCGGCGGTAGGCGGGCGGCGTGATGGCCAGCGTGCCGAAGCCGTGCTTGCCCGCGGTCTCGATGAGTTCTGGCAGGGTGGCATTCCAGGCATTCCCCCAGCACAGGCCGACGGGAAGGAGCGCAGGCTTCGATGAAGGCATGAGAGTCCCTTTTTCGGTTCAGGGCTGCTGCATCAGGATTGCTGAGGTGCGGCGTCCAGGTCCGACCAGGCCATGAGCCGGTTGAGCTGGCGCGGGTAGCCCTGCGCGATGCGATTGAAGAATTCGTCCTGGATGTCGGCCATGATGCTGCGCGCCGCCTTGGCGTCCTGGGCGGCAATGGCCTTGTGCAGCTTGCGCATGCGCCCCAGCAGCTCGGTGCGGTACACCTCGTTGGGGGCGAAGCCGGTGCTGTTGATCAGCGCCCGCAGCGCCGGCGAGAGCAGGGCCAGCACCGAGTTGTGGGTGCTGGCGGCGAAGGCGCACCAGAAGCGGTGGTAGAACTCGGCGAAGCGCCGGAAGTCGCCCAGGTTGGCCTCGATCGCGTCGAGATCGGCCGCCATGGCCTGCACTTCCTCGGGAGTGGCGTTGCGCGCCGCCAGCTCTGCGATGCCGGGTTCGATGACCTTGCGCGCCTCGAGCACGTGCTTGAGCGGCGCCTGGTCGAACTGCAGCAGCAGGGCCAGCATGGAGGCGAGGTTGGGCCAGCCGGGGCGCCCCACCATGGAACCGCCTCCGGGCCCGGCGCGCACGGTGATGACGCCCTGCATTTCCAGGAAGCGCAGGGCCTCGCGCAGCGTGCCCCGTGCCACGCCATGGCGGCGCAGGGCATCGGCTTCGGAGAAATAGCGGTCGCCCGGCCGCATGCCGTTCTCGTACATGGCCTGCACGATTTCCTGCGCCAGGCGCAGGGCGGCTTTTTCTTTTTTGGGCGGCTTGGGGGCGGCCATGCGGGCTCCGGTATTGGACGTCCCGAGATTAACCGCCGCAGCTCTGAAAGTCGATGGCGGCCGCGGTTTCGATGCCACGGCTGCCGTCACATCACTTGCGTTGCACCAGTTTGGTCACCGTGTGCGTGCCGCCGAAGCAGTACTGGCTGCGGCCCGCCGAGGCGCCCACCACGAAGAACTCGAAGCAGTCCGGCGTGGGATGGGGGTTGATCAACGTTTCGGGCGCGTCCAGCAGCCACAGCAGCTCGGGGTGCGACAGCTTGAAGGCGTCGTACTCCTGGTTGAGCATGACCTTGCGGAACGACACCCGCGAGGCGCGGTGGATGGCGTTCTTGATGTCGTCGGGCGACCAGCCGGCCTTGGCGAAAATCGCCGCGTGGTCGGGCGCCATGAGGAGCAGGTTGGAGTACGCGCCGTGGAAGGGATAACCCTCGGACAGCGGCGCCGCCTTCTTGATCAGCCAGGCGCCGTGCGCGGGCGAGCCGCAGGCCGTGGCCGTGAGCATGGACCAGGTCTCGATCACCTTCTCGGGATCGGAGTTCTTGAAGTCGAAGAACTCGGTCATGCCGTAGGGCACGTTGACCGACACCGTGGAGTCCTCGGGCGCGAAGCCGAACTGCACCCGCCACGGCGCCCACGGCGTACGCTCCTCGTTCTCGGCCACGCAGCAGGAAAACTTCGCCGGCGTGCCGATGGTGTCCATGTCGGTGACGCCGGGGTAGGACAGGCCCACGTTCATCATGATGAGGCGTAGGGCGCGGCCGATGGCCACGTTGACCTGGCTGATCGAGCCCGGGCCCAGGGCGCACATGCCGCTGTTCATGCCGATCTCCTTCGCGATCGGCCCCGACACCATGACCACCGGCGCCTGCGGCCCCGTTGACATGGCCCAGGTGCGCAGCCCCATGGAGGGGTCGAGGATGCAGTCCATCATGGCCAGGATGACCGGCATGGTGCTGGGCGCGCAGCCCGCCATGACGGCGTTGGCCGCGAGCTTGCGCACCGTGCCCGCGCCCATGCCGGGCGCGAAGTAGCCGATCAGCTCGTCGCCGTCGCGGCCCGAGGCCGAGATCATGGCGTTCACCTTCTCGGCCGTGGGCGGGATGAGCGGCATGCCGTCGCTCCAGCCGTTGGCGATGAAGCGCCGCTGCATGTCATCGAAGGCCGCGAGCAAGTCGGCCGCCGGGAAATGAATCTCGGGCGCGCGCTCCAGCACGATGTGCTCGAAGTGCTGCAATTCGAGCATGACCTTACGGTTGCGGGTGAGGCCGTCCACCACGGCGTCCATGGCATCGTCCACCATGGCGCCCACTTCCTCCTCGGTCTTGTTGGAGAAGCACTCGGGCACGATGATGGGGCAGGTCTCGGGCACGCCGAAGGTCTTGGCGCTGAAGCTCGCGTCCTCCGAAAAGGTCTTGGCCGTGTAGCCGATGGCCGGGACACCGCGCATTTCCAGTTGGCACATGTCACGCACGAGCCAGGAAGTGCAGGAGCCTCAATCGGCGCTGGTGCAGACGGCGACGTCCACCTCCTCGGCGAGCGTGTCGAGCTGCTTGGGCGACAGGTAGCGGTTGGTGCCGCCCAGTTCGCCCACGATGTCGATGAACTTCACGTCCTTGTAGCGCCGCGACAGGTGCTCGCGCGTGCGCGTCAGAGCATGCTGGCCGTTCTGTTTGCCGTTCCAGTAGAGGGCAATGGTCTTGCCGTCCAGCGTGGCGGGGCGCGGCGCCGGCGGGAACCGGTCGGCGCCCTGGGCCAGCTCGCGCGGCTCGGCGATGGGGTTGACGATGGTCAGGGTGACCGCGGCGGCTGCCTGTTGCATACGAACTCCTAGGACGGGGCAAGGGTGGACAATTAGTATCCTAGTTATAACAGGCAGCGCTGTCAAACCCTGGCGATCACAAAAAGGCTTCCGCTGCCCCGTGGTACGCGGGGCGCATGGTAATAAGGCTACTATTTGTGGACTCAGCGTCCGGCCAAGCGGCCGATCAGCGGCAGCAGCGGCGTGGAGTGGCGGTAACTGAAGGTGAAGTAGGACACGCCGAAGCGGTCGCGCAGGGCGCGCAACTGGCCTTCGATCTGCTCCAGGGTGCCCACCAAGGCGAAAGGCGAGTCCTGCAGGTCCTCGGCGGGCAGGTTCAACTCGGCCGCAAGCTTGCGGACCTGCGCATCGCGGTCGGGTCCCACCGACACGGCCAGCACCCGGGCATTGATCTCGATGTCATCGAAGCGCCCCCCGGCGGCCTCGCGGACCCAGGCGTATTGCTCTGCCACGTCCTTCAATGCGAAACCGCTCAGGGGACTGGTCATGGACGGCCGCTGACTGTTGTTGGCCGCCACGCTCACGATATCGGCCGCCTGGGCCGCCAACGTGAGCATTTTTTTTCCGCCGCCGCCCAGCAGGATGGGAATGCCCGCCTTCTGCACGGGACGCGGCCGGATGGCGAGGTCGGTGATGCTGTAGTGCTCGCCCGAAAACGAAAAGGAATCCGAGGTGAACACCCCCCGCAGTATCTTCACCGATTCGGCCAGGCGCGCGATGCGCACGCTGGGCTTGTCGAAGCGCATGCCCAGGGCGTCGTACTCGGCGCGCGTCCAGCCCGCGCCCACGCCCAGTTCCAGCCGGCCATTGGAGATCAGGTCCAGCGTGGCCGCTTCCTTGGCCAGCATGCCGGGGTGGCGGTTGTCGTTGTTCAACACAAACATGCTGAAACGGATCTTGCTGGTAACAGCTGCTGCGGCGGCAAGTGCCGGCATTGGGGCGAATTGGTCGCCGAGATGGTCCGGTAGTGAAAAGACATCAACGCCCGAGTCTTCTGCCCGCCTAGCCATATCAAGCCACTCCTGACCGCTGGGGGCGTGGGTATGTTGAATGGCGAAACGGAACTTGCGTTGATGAGCCATCTTTCAGATTCCAGTTCGAATTTTTGCAATAGACTGAGCGGGATTTCGAGGGCTTCAGGGTTGCTGAGCGGCTGGTTTCTCGTTGCCCTCACCCCCGGCCCCTCTCCGGGAGAGGGGAGTCGGACCGCGCGAGTGTCGGTCAGGCGGAAAATAAAATCAATGTCTGTGAGACGAACCAATGGATCATCCGACTGTATTGCGGCATTTGTGGGCATTTCAAATTGCGGCAGAAGAGCAGCAATTTCAATTGGCTGCGGAACGCCTTCACATCGCCCAATCGGCCGTATCGCGGCGCATCAAAAATCTGGAGCAGCAGCTCGGGGTCACCCTATTTGAGCGCCGTTCGAAAGGGGCGAAGCTTACTGCCGAAGGAGAAATCTTCCGCGACGAGATCGCGCAGGTGTTGAACCGCATCGACGAGGCGGTGGCGCGGGTGCGCCGCGCCAGCCTTGGGCAGCTCGGGGTGCTGCGCATCGGCTACATCGAGATGGCCATGCGCAACACCATGCTGGCGCGCGCCGTGATGCAGTTCCGCTCGCGCTTTCCCGATGTGGAACTGACGCTCATGCCCATGACCTCCATCGAGGTGGAGCGGGGACTGCGCACCGAGACGCTCGACATCGGGCTGTATCACCGACACGGCAAGCGGCTGGCCGAACTCGACTACCTGCCGGTGGCCCGGCATACGGTGCTGCTGGCGCTGCCAAAGTCCAGCCCGCATGCGCGCAAGCGCTCGGTGCAACTGACTTCGCTGGCCGGCGAGACCTTCATCCTGCCCAGCCGCGTGCCGGCGCCACAGGCCCACGACCGGCTGCTCACCCTGTTCCGGCTGGCCGGCATCGTGCCCACGGCGCTGATGGAGGCAGGCACCTCCGAGACCATGCTGCACATGGTGTCGGCCGGGCTGGGCCTGGGGTTCGTCGACAGTTCGCGGCGCGGCACCGAGCCCCCCAACGTTGTGCTTCGCAACATGGCCGATTTTTCGGACAACCTGGAGCTGGAAATGGTCTGGAAGCGCTCGAAAAAGTCGAGCGTCATGGAACAGTTCATCGCGGGCGTGGGCACTTTCATGCCCAAGGCCGCGCCTCGGAGCGATATGCCGAAATTAGAATCAAGACAGCGATAAATAACAGTTGATTGCTAGTAGCGGCGGGGGGAAACTTCGTCTGACCCATTCCGAACGGGAAGCAACTGAAAGCATGGCGAAGAACACCCACATCTACCTGCATGAGTTCATCGATATCATCGGCCATAACCGGGCCAACTATTTCGAGCACATGACCGCCGGCTGGCGTACCGCCGCCAAGGAGCGCAGCCAGAAGACCTTCGGCATCTGGGGCACGTTCGGCAGCACCCGCCGCTGGCCCGAGGTGGTGAACCTGTGGGAATACCGCGACTGGGACCACATCGCGGAGACCTTCGACCACGAGACCAGCAAGCCCAACATGCAGGATCCCACCCTGTTCGAGTGGTGGAAAAAGGCCCAGGAGTTCCGCCGCAGCGGCACGGACCGGATTTTGCTGCCCACCGACTACTCGCCCAATATCGACGAGACCATCAGGCGCGGCATCATTGGCTACCGCGTGTTCTATCACGAGATGGTCAAGGTCACCCCGGGCCAGGCCCGCACCTACCTCGACATGGTGGGCGAGGAGTGGGTGCCCGTGGCCAAGCAGATGGGCATGGAAATGGTCGGCGCCTACCGCACCGCCATGCGCAACGATTCCGAAGTCTTCCTGATCTGGGCCATCAAGGACTGGAAGACCTGGGCCAACATCGAGAAGGAATACGAGGGCTCGGCGCGCGTCACGCAGTGGCGCGCCCGCACCCAAGGCCTGGCGCTGGACTGGGAGAACTTCCTCATGTGCTCGGCGCCGCTGTCGCCCACCCAGACCGGCAAGCAGCCCTGATCCATATTCACTGACGCAACACCCGAGGCACTCATGCGCAAAGGCGGACCTTATTCCCGAATCAAAGTCGAACCGACCAGCGGCCACCTCGGCGCCGAGGTGACGGGCGTCGACCTCTCCAAGCCGCTGGACGCGGCCACCCTGGCCGAAATCAAGGCCGCCTGGTACGACAACCTGGTGCTGTTCTTCCGCGACCAGAAAATCACCCCACCCATCATCGAGTCGCTGGCCCACCATTTCGGCAAGCCCACCATCACCTCGTACACCAACCCCGTTCCGGGCTTCAAGTTCGCCCACGCGCTGGTGCGCGAGGCCTCCGCGCCCATGGGCGCCAAGAACTTCGGCGACATGTGGCACATGGACCAGACGGTGCGGCCCATCCCCACCGGCGCGTTCCTGCTCTATTCGGTGGACTGCCCGCCGTATGGCGGTGACACGGGCTTCGCCAGCATGTACGCGGCCTACGAGGGCCTGTCCGAAGGCATGCAGAAGCTGTGCGAGACCCTGGTGGCGGTGCACAGCCCCTCGGGTCTGTACGGCGACGGCAAGGGCACCGGCGGCAAGCGGCCGTTCCGGCTCGAGGGCACGGACAAGGCCTACACCATCAGCGACGAGCAGATCTCGACTTACCTGCGCCAGGAGACCGAGCATCCGCTGGTCGCCGTGCACCCGGTGACCGGCCGCAAGCTGCTCATGATCACCGGCTACGTCATACGCTTCCGCGGCATGACCGAAATGGAAAGCCAGCCCATCATCGACTACCTGATGCGTCACGCCAACAAGCCCGACTACACCACGCGGCTGCGCTGGCGCCAGGGCACGCTGGCGCTGCTCGACAACCGCTGCCTGCAGCACATCGCCTACCAGGACTACACCGGCCACCGCCGCGAGATGCTGCGCTGCGAGTGCATGGCGGACGAGGCGCCCTTCGGCCCGGCCAAGCCCAGGCAGGCGGCCGCGCAAGCCGTGGCTGCATAGGTCGGTGGCTGCATAGGTGGTATTGACCTGCAAGGTCTGACCGCGGGGGCGCTGCGCCCCCGCTCTGCTTGTCCCCGCCTGGGGACGATTTCCTGAGGAGAACTCGGCATGCCCGATGACGGACAACAGAACTCGCGTCCCCGCATCGACTGCTCGCAAGAGGAGTGGGACGTGCGCGTGGACCTGGCCTGCGCCTACCGGCTGGTGGCGCATTTCGGCTGGCACACGCTGATTTTCAACCATCTCACCGCGCGCGTCCCAGGCCCTGAGACCCATTTCCTCATCAACCCCTTCGGATTGATGTTCCGCGAGGTGACGGCCTCCAACCTGCTCAAGATCGACCTGAAGGGCAACAAGATCCTGCCGTCGCCGCACCCGGTGCTGCAGGCGGGCTTCGTGGTGCACCGCTCGGTGCACATGTGCCGCGAGGACATCGTCTCGGTCATGCACACCCACAGCATCGCCGGCGTGGCCGTGGCCTCGCAGGCCGAGGGCCTGCTGCCGCTCAACCTCAACTCCATGGTGTTCCACGAGCGCCTCGCCTACCACGACGTGGAAGGCCTCACCATCGACGCCTCGGAATCGGAGCGCATCGCCCGCAGCCTCGGGGACAAGACCTTGATGATCCTGCGCAACCACGGCCTCTTGACCTGCGGCGCCAGCGTGGCCGAGGCTTTCTCCGAGCTGTACCACCTCGAGACGGCCTGCCAGATCCAGATCGCGGCGCAATCCAGCGGCGCCCGGCTCAACTATCCCTCGGCCGCCCTGGCCAAGCACACCGCCATGCAGCGCTACAACGAGGACGGCAGCACCAAGCAGCGGGTGCTGGAACAATACGACATCCTCTGGAAAGCCATGAAGCGCTGGATGCGGGAGATTTCTCCGGGATTCGACCAGTGAGCGCCGCCATGGGGGACGCGCCCGTGCTGCTGTACGAGAAGCGCGGCGGTGTGGCCTGGGTCACGCTCAACCGGCCACGCCACATGAACGCCTTCAACAGCGTGCTCAACCGCGCGCTCATCAAGGCGCTGGCCGACGCCGCCGGCGACGACGGCGTCATGGTGGCCGTGCTCACGGGCGCGGGCGGCAAGGCCTTTTCGGCCGGCGGGGACCTGAAGGAACTGGCCGAGCGCAACGCCGCCGGCATGGACATCGATGCCACGCTGGAAGAGGGCGGCATGGCGGGGACCGAAATGTTCCGCGCCGTGGCCAATTTCCATAAGCCGCTGATTGCCGCCGTCGACGGTTTCTGCCTGGCGGGCGGCATGGAAGTGGCCGCGCTGTGCGACATGCGCATCGCCACCGAGGCCTCCAGCTTCGGCCTGCCGGAGGCGCATCTTGGCCTCATGCCCGACCCCGGCCTGGTGGAGCTGACGCGGCTCATTCCGCTCGGCGAGGCGCTCAAGCTGCAGCTCAGCGCGCGGCCCATGACGGCCAAGCGCGCCTACGACATCGGCTACGTGCAGGAACTGGCGCCCGACCGTGCGGCGCTGATGGTCCAGGCCGAGCAACTGGCGGCGGACATCGCGCGCGGCGCGCCGCTGTCGGTGGAAGCCTACAAGAAGGTGGTCAAGGTGGGGCGCGGCATGACGCCCGAGCAGGCCTCGCAGTTGCGCGACGCGTTGTGGGCGCGCATCCAGACCACCGAGGACTGCGTGGAGGGCCCGCGCGCCTTCACCGAAAAGCGAGCGCCGGTGTGGAAGCGGCGTTGAGAGCCGTGCAGGCCTTCCTGGAGAAGCGCAAGCCGCGCGTCGGGCAGTGACCCGCCAAGTGATCCGTCAAATGACTTCGTCCATGGCCTTCGACCGTAACGCGCTCGGAAGTCTCTCGGAACTCCGGCTCCCGCCCGATCTGGCGGCGTTTCGCGCCGAAGTGCGCGCCTTTCTGGCGGAAGAGATGGCGCCCGAGCGCATCCGCGGCCATCTCGACGCCCTCGACCTCACCGGGCTGGACGACGCCTTCGAGCGCGCGCACCTGCTGCGGGCCGGTGCGCGCGGCTTCCTGGGCATCGCCATGCCCAAGGAATACGGCGGCGGCGGCAAGCCCGGCGCGTGGAAATCGGTGTACGACTACGAGGCCGGCTACCGCGACGCGCCCTCCATCGACACGGCCGTGACCCTGGCCGGCGCGCCGCTGGTGCGCTACGGCACCGAGCGCCAGCGCGCGCACTGGCTGCCGCGCATGATCCGCGGCGAGATCAACGGCTGCATCGCCTACAGCGAAAAGGGCGCCGGCACCGACCTCGCCGCCCTGGCCACCAGCGGCGAATACCGCGACCGACGCTGGCGCCTGCGCGGCGAGAAGGCGCTGGTCACCGGCGGCCACAAGGCCGACATGTGCGTCACCCTGGTGAAGACCGAGCCGGGCGCCGCGACGCGCGACGCCATGTCGCTGTTCGTGCTCCCGCTGCCGCACCCGGGCGTGATGGTGCGCCGCCGCGCCACCATGAACGGCTGGACGCTGTCCGAGATCGTGTTCGACGAAGCGGTGCTGGACGACGAGGCGCTGCTCGGCCAGCGCGGCAAGGGCTGGCCCATGGTGCTGTCGGCCCTGGGCGATGAACGAGCCGGCTTTGCCTGGCTGGGCTGGGCCACGCGCATGGTCGAGGCGCTGTGCGAGCGCTATGACGATCCCGAGGTGGCCGGCGTGGCCATTGAGCTTGGAGTGGCGCGGCGCTTCTGCCAGCGCATGCTCGACATGCAGGCCGCGGGCGAGCGCATCACCTACCAGGGCGCGGTGACCAAGGTGTACACCACCGAGCTGCTGCAGCGCGTGGCGCGCCTGGGCGTGCGCCTGGAAGGGGAGGCCGCGCTGCGCTGGTCGCCCATTTTCCAGGGCGGCAGCCGCTTCATCTGGGAGTTGATCGAGCGCATCCATTGCGCCATCAGCGTGGGCGCCAACGAAGTGCAGCGCGACGCCATCGCGCGCTTCGGCTTGGGACTGGGACGCTCATGAGCAAGGCCATGGCCGCCCACGATTTGAAGGCGCTGGCCGAGCGCGCCGCGGCCGCCGGCAAAAGCGGCGAGCCGTCCTTTCTGCAGGCCGAGGTGCAGGCCGCCTGCCTGCTCGGCCGCGCGCCGGATGCATCCTGCGTGGTGGCGGCGAGCGGCATCGAAGCGCGGCGCGACGGCGGGCAATGGCGCCTGTCGGGATTCGCGCCGGCGGCGCTCGTGTACGCGCCCAATGCGCTAGTGGCCGAGGGCGGCCGGGACTGCTTGGTGATGGCGGAATCGCCCGATGGCGCGCTGGCGTGCCGTGTGCTCGGGAATGCAGCCGGCGTGCGGGTTACGGCGGTGCAAAGCCTGGACGGGTTGGCGGCCTCCGACGTGCGGTTGGACAATGCGGCGGCCGAGGCATGGCCTGTGCCGCGCGACGCCATGACGCCCAGCCTGATCGCACTGTCCGCCGAAATCGCCGGCGCGGCCGAGGCGGCGCTGGACATCGCCTGCAACCGCGCGCGCGAACACAAGGTATTCGGCCGCACCATCGGCAGCTACCAGGCCCTTGCGCACCGCCTCGCCGACGCCAAAATCGACCTGGAAGCCATGCAGCTCGCGCTGCAGGAAGCCGTGAACGTGAACGACGATTTCCTCGCCCTGCGCGCCACCGCGCTCAAGGCGCTGTGCTCGGCGGCCGGCCCGCGCATCGTGGCCACCGCGCAGCAGGTGCACGGCGGCGAGGGCTACCACGCCGACTTGCCCCTGCACCGCTTCACCCGGCGCGCGTTCGGGCTGTCGCAGCGCCTGGGCAACCCTGCCGCGCTGCACCGGCGCCTGCTGGAAGGTTATTTGCGGCCGGCGAATTCAGCGGCTTAACCGCGTACTCCGCCAGCCGGTAGCAGGCCGCGAGTTCCGGCCGCAGCTTACTTTTCGTCGGAAGAAGCCTCCGGGCGTGACGTCGAACAGGCTCTTCACGTTGCCGCCGAAAATCTTTTTCTTACCGAGTCCGTCCAAGCCAACATACACCAGATTCGGCCATAATGGGCCCAGCTTTGAGTCCAGAGCGAACTTGGCATGAAGGTGTATTCGGAGGAGGAGCGCGATGTCGTCTTACCTTGAAAAACGGCTGGGCCTGAACGGCAAGTTCGCCATCATTCTCGGCGGGGGAGGAGGGCTCGGCCGCGCCTCGGCCTACGATCTGGGCCGTGCCGGCGTTACCCTGGCGCTGGCCGACCGCGACAAGAAACTGCTGGAGGAGACCGTGAACACCCTGCGCGCGGAGGGCGCCAAGGTGGCGCTGGCCGAGTGCTTCGACGTGCGCGAGCCCGGTGAACTCGAGCGCTTTTTCAAGCAGGCCGACGAGGTGAAGGGCGGCAAGCTGGACGTGCTGGTCAACGTGGTGGGCGGCACGTTCCGCAAGGACTTCGCCGACACCACGCCGCGCGCCTGGGACACGCTCATTCGCACCAACTTCACCTGGCTGCTGCACGCGGTGCACATGGCCATTCCGCGCCTGCGCGCGGCGGGTGGGGGCAGCATCATCAGCTTCACGTCCATCGAAGGCAGCCGCGCCGCGCCGGGGTTTTCGGTGTATGCGGCTATGAAGGGGGCGATCGAGAATTTCACGCGCACCCTGGCCCTGGAACTGGGGCCGGAGAACATCCGGGTGAACACCGTGGCGCCCGACATCACGCCCACCGAAGGCACGGCACAGATGATAAGCGCGTCCCTGGGCACCGGGCCGGAGCGCAAAATCAGCGAAGCCGTTGCCGTTCCCATGGGGCGCTTCGGTGTGTATGAGGACGTGGGCGGCGCGGTGCTGTTCCTGGCCTCAGACCTTGCGCGCTACGTGACCGGCACTTGCGTGCGTCCCGACGGCGGCACTTGGGCGTCGGCGGGGTGGCTCAACTTTCCCGGTTACGGGTACAACAACTCCGTGCCGCCCGATGTCGCGCGGTATCTGGCCGCCAAAGGGACGGGGCAGAAGTAGGACCCCAAGGGAATGGGGAGTGCGGTGCTGCGGGATAGGCTCCAGGGTATCGGGTCGAGAAGAATCAGACCTTATCCATGCTGCGTTGCCGCGCAGCGTGGTATTAACTTCGGAAATCCGCTAAAATCCCGGTGCCAGGGAGGCCAATAACAATGGTGCATTCCTTTTTAAGATCAAGAATATCCGGCGGATTGTTCGTACTGATTGTCAGCGCCATAGGGCTTGGCACCGCTACCAGCCGCGATGCCGCGGCGCAAACACCCCCGAGCACCCCCTCGAACGCCCCCGCCACCCCGCCC
>DATNCF010000406.1:0-3916 GCA_035571675.1 Burkholderiales bacterium
CGGCCATGGCCATCATGTCGGCGCTGTACGAGCGCGACACGCGCTCGGGCAAGGGGCAATTCCTCGACATCGCGCTGCTCGACGCCGGCGTCGCCATGATGAGCCACTCGGCGCAGCAATACCTCGTGAGCGGCGTGTCGCCCAGGCGCAGCGCCACCATGGGCCTGAAGACCGGCGTGTCGGGCATCCTGCACTGCAAGGACGCCGATGTGAACGTCAACGCCGGCCGCGACCATTTCTTCGCCGCGCTGTGCAGCCTGTTCGGCCGCGAGGACCTCGCGGCCGACCCGCGCTTCAAGACCCAGGCGCAGCGCGGCGAGCACAACGAATGGCTGCTGGCCGAGTTCAACAGGACCGCGCCCGAGCGCTCGTCCGCCGAAGTGGTCGAAGCCCTGAACGCGGCCGGCGTGCCGGCCGGCGCCATCAACAACATGGAGCAGTGCTTCGCCGATCCCCAGGTGCAGGCGCGCAAGCTCGCGGTGCCGCTGCCGCACCCGGCCAAGCCCGATCTGCGCGTCATCGCCAGCCCCATGCATTTTTCCGAGACACCGGTTTCGTACCGCATGCCGCCGCCGCTGCTGGGCCAGCATACGGAGGAAGTGCTGAAGGGACTGGGGATGGATGCTGCTGCCATCGAGGTGCTGCGCAAAGACAAGGTGATCTAGCCGGCCGCTCGCCCACGTTCGTCCAGCGGCAAGGGCAGTTTGGAATCCACCCTCGATTTGGCTTGAGTGCGGAGTTGTGGCAAGCTTTGCTCAACGGCAAGATGCCGACCCCGGAGCCTGTCATGTCAACATCCCTCGCTGTCCTTGAAGCTGAAATCCTGAGCTTGTCGGCAGACGAGCGGTCCAGGCTCCTTGATCGCCTGATCGCCAGCCTGGACAACGATCCGGAAATACAGGAAGCCTGGATTCAGGAAGCCGCCCGGCGGGCAGCCGAAATCGACAGCGGCGAAGCCAAGTTGATTCCCGGGGAGCAGGTTCTGGGAGACCTTCGGTCCAGGCTGAAGTGACCTATTCGCTGCACTCCGAGGCATCGAAGGAGCTCGCGGAGGCTGCGGAGTTTTACCGGGAACGAGGAGGCATTGCCCTCGCTCGCGCCTTCCTGAACGAATTCGAGAGAGTGATCAGTTTGTTGGAGCGATACCCGGAATTGGGCACTCCGGCATCTGGTGGTTTGCGCATCCAGCCGCTTCGCCGCTTTCCCTATTCGATGGTTTACCGGCCAGCGCGGGAGGGTTTGCAGATTTTGGTGATTGGCCATCAGCATCGTCGGCCTCACTATTGGAAGGGCCGCGTATGAGAGGTGCGCTGTCAAAAATTCTAACCTGGCCCGCTAGTTTCTATAGCTAGGAGTCTGCGCGGCAGAAGCGCGTTGCCCAAAAAATAGGCAATTTCGGGGGTCCTTTACCCCTTACCCGAACGCTGGCACAACAGTAGGCATTCACAACGCAAGAGTGAGCTTTCGTAGGTGCCCAGACTTGGCGGGTCGAAGGATCGTAGTTACTTCGGCAATCCCAGCATCCGTTCCGCAACGATATTGCGGATGATCTCGTTCGACCCGCCCGAAATCGTCCAGATCCACGAACTCAGGTAGTCGTAGTAGGGACTGCCCTTGGGGAAGTTGCCGGGCACGGGCGGCACGTCCAGGGTCTGCCCCGGCAGGCCGGCCACGCGCAGCAGCAGTTCCGACAGGCGCTGCTGCAGCTCGCTGTAGTGCAGCTTGATCAGCGGCGGGGTTTCGCCCACGGCGCCGGTGCGCTCCACCGTGTCGAGCAGGCGGCGCACCATGGCGCGCAGGGCCTGCAGTTCGGTGTAGCCTTGGATGAACTCGCGCCGCCACTGGTCGTCCTCGAACCACGGCTCGCTGCCGGCGCGGATGCGGTCGAGGATGCGCTCGTAGACCATCTGGGCGCGCTCGGAGTTGTTGAAAATGAGCAGGCCGCGCTCGGTGGACAGCGTGGACTGCGCCACCTTCCAGCCCTCGTTCTCGGGGCCGATGCGGTTGGCCACCGGCACTTCCACGTCGTCGAGGAACACCTCGCAGAACTCGGCGTTGCCGTTGATCTGGTGGATGGGCTTCACCGTCACGCCCTTGGCCTTGAGGTCGACGATGAGCATGGTGATGCCGGCGTGCTTGGCCGCCTTGGGGTCGGTGCGGGCGAGCAGCAGGTACAGGCTGGCGTTGGCGGCGCCCGACGACCAGATTTTCTGGCCGTTGACGATGTACTTGTCGCCGCGCAGCTCGGCGCGGGTGCGCAGGCTGGCGAGGTCGGAGCCGGCGTTGGGCTCGGAGAAGCCCTGCGCCCACACCTCGCCGTGGCGCGCCGCCTTCACGTAGCGTTCGATCTGCTCGGGCGAGCCCCAGGCGTAGAACGTGGCCGGCACGTGGTAGTGGGAAATCGAGAACATGAGCAGCCCGGGCGCATTGGCGCGCGCGAACTCCTCGTAAATGATGACCTGATGGCGGATGGAGAACTCCTCCCCGCCCCATTGCACCGGCCAGTGCGGCACGGCCAGGCCCACGCTTTCCAGCTTGGCCAGCCAGTCGCGCTGCACCCTGGGGTATTCGCTGTCGTAGTCGCGCGCCAGGCGCTCCACCCAGTCCTTGGGCACGTTGCGGTTCAGCCAGCCGCGCAACGTGGCGCGGAAGGCGGCGAGGTCGCCGCGCTGGTCGAGGATGATATTGTCGCGTGGCAGCGCTTGCGGGTTGCCTGCGTGATTCGCGCTCATGACGCCGCCTTTGCCGTGAGCAGCCGGGCGGCCCGGTCGCGGTGCCACTCCGAGTTGCCGAACAACTGCTGGTTGAGCTTGGCGCGCTTGAGGAAGAAGTGGCAATAGTACTCCCAGGTGAAGCCCACGCCGCCGTGGAGCTGGATGGCGTCGGCGGCGACTCTGGCGTAGGCGTCGCAGCCGTAGAACTTGGCCATGGCGGCCCAGGTGGCGGCGTCGCCATCGTTGTTTGGACCGCTGCGCGCCACAGCCTCAGCCACGGCGGTGTCGGCCGCTTCGATCAGCACGCGCAGGTCGGCGGCGCGATGCTTCAACGCCTGGAACGACCCGATGGGCTTGCCGAACTGCTGGCGGGTTTTCAGATACTCGACAGTCAGTTCGAACGCGCGCTTGGCGCCGCCGATGGAATCGCTGCCCAGCGCCAGCGAGGCCTGTGTAAGCAGCCGCTCGGCCAGCGCGCGGCCGTCGCCCGGCAGCAGGCGCTCGGCGGGAATGTCGCCGTCGATGCTGAGCGAGCCCACGTGCCGGGTCAGGTCGGCGGTCTGTTGCAAAGTGATGGCAACGCCGTCGGAGGCAGGTTCGAGCAGCAGTGCGCGCACGGCGCCAGCCTCATCACGCGCGAACACCAGCAGCAGCTTTGCGCCGTCCGGGCTGGGCAAGCCTGGCACGTTGCCGGACAAGCGCAGTTTTGCTCCCTGTTTTTTCAGCTCGGGCAGGCGGCCAGCGACGGCGTCGGCCGGCGAGGACAGCGATGCGATGCAATGGCCCTGCGCGATCTCCGGCAGCCAGCGGTCCTGCGCCGCGGCCGGCGCGGCGGCCACCAGCGCGTCGGCGCACAGCACGGTGGGAAGAAAGGGAATGGGCGCCAGCCAGCGGCCGAGTTCCTCGTGGATGACGGCCATTTCGGCGGTCCCCAGCTCGCTGCCGCCATGCTGCTCGGGCAGCGCCAGGCTGAGCCAACCCAGCTCGGCCGCATTGCGCCACAGGTCCTGGTCGATGCGCGCGCCGCTGTCGATGAAACGCCGCAGTTTGTCGAGTTCGAGCTTGTCTTGCAGCACGTCGCGCGCGGCCGTGCGCAGCTCTTCGATGAGATTGGTGTCGGCCATGGGAGGGGAAAGTATACTGGATGGTGCAGTCAGGAACGTCCGGTGCGCAGGGCCGGGGTTTCGCATGGCAGAACGCCA
>DATNCF010000407.1:0-2736 GCA_035571675.1 Burkholderiales bacterium
CCTGCTCCACCAGGTAGCGGATCACTGAATTTTCCGGCTGCAGATCGAGGATATAGAACTTGTTGATGCAGGGCGGCACGACGAGGAATGGCCGCTCGTAGACCTGTTTGGTCAGGGGCTTGTATTCGATCAGCTGGAACAGCTCGTTCTCGAACACTACCGCGCCTTCGGTGGTGGCCACGTTCTTGCCGACCTCGAACGCGCTCTCGTCGGTCATCGAGACATGGCCCTGCTGGATGTCCTTGAGCAGGTTCTGCATGCCCCGGGCGATGCTCTCGCCATTGGTTTCGACGGCCTTTTTCTGCGCTTCGGCGTTGAGCGCAAGAAAGTTGCTGGGAGCCGATGCCGCCATCCATTGTTCGACCGCGAAGCGCAACCGAGCCTTCGTCTTTGCGTCGGTTTCCGCGGCTTCCACCAGGCCTAGCAAAGCGCGTGCGTTGACCATGTAGAGCCCAGCCGAAAAGGCGGCAACCGGATTGGATGACCACGCGTCGGAGGCGAATCGCTTGTCGACCGGACCGCTCTGCAGGCCGTGGTTCCAAAGCTCCGCGGTTTCCTTCAGGTAGGCCTGTTGCAACGCCTGAAGCTTCTCCGTGGAAAAGCCGAGGTGGGGCACGGCCGGGAAAGCGCCCGAGTTCAGTGTCTGCATGGATTGAAGCGCCCTGCTCCAGCCTTCACCGAGGTCATGCTGGAATTGCTGCGCCGCATCGGCCCAACTTGTCTCAGAATTCATTTCGTGTTCCCTGATATCCTGCTTTTGGGGTAAACCCGAAGTATCTCATTTCTTATGTTGCACTGCAACAATTCAGAACAAGCCTGATGTATCTGGTCGTTATCGCCTGGCTCTATGTCGCCCTCATGATGGCCGTAGCGGAAGCCAGCAGCCCCGTAGGCACGATCATCGGCGCCTTCTTCACCTTTGTACTCTATGGCGCCGGTCCTGTGGCGTTAGTGGTCTACGTGCTGGACACACCGCGCCGCAAGAAAGTGATCAAGGCGCGCGAAGCTGCTGAGCTGGCGCAGCGCGTGGCGGCTGCGTCAAGCCAGCCAGATGCTGGCGGCGAAACGGCCGCTGACGCGGTCGCGCCGGTGCGAAAAAAATTTTGAGGGACTGCTGACGGTGCACCACTCGCGGCTGCCGTCGTTGCCGTAAACGCGGGTGATGCCCAGCGCAAGCAGGCGGCGGCGCGCCAGGCCTGCCAGGTCGGCCAGCCACTTGCCATCGCGGTACGGCTTGAACAGCGCCGTGGCTGCGCGATCGTGGGACTCGAACGCCGCCTTCACTTCCGGGCCCACTTCGAACGCATCCGGCCCGATGCAAGGCCCCAGCCATGCCAGTGTCTGCCTGGTGTCTTCCAGCTCGGCGAGTTGGCTGAAACGAATCGAGACCGCCTCCAGGATGTTCTGTCCGCGCCCTGCCGCCAGGCCGCGCCAGCCCGCGTGTGCCGCGGCCACCGCGCGGCCGCTCATCGCGGTGAACAACACCGGCAGGCAGTCGGCCACCATGATCGTGCATGCCACGCCTTGCGTTGTCGTCATGCAGCCATCGGCCTCGATGCCATCGGGCGTGTCCACGTCCAGCTGCGCGGTACCCAGGCCATGCACTTGCTTCAGGAACACCGGCCGTGCCTGCAGTGCCCCGGCGAAAATGCCCCGGTTGGCCGCTACGGCTTGTGCGGAGTCGCCGACGTGGTCGCCCAGGTTGAGGCTCTCATACGGAGGACGCGACTGGCCGCCTTCGCGCGTCGTGCAGACCGCACGCACGTTCGCAGGGGCCGGCCACTGTGGTGTGATCCACTCCGCTGGAACAGCCATTCAGGGCTCGTTGTCGGGACAGCTCGAAGGTTGGGCCTTCTGGAACGCGGGGTGCGCCATGCAGGCATCGAAAACGGCCATGCTGCGCGGCAGGCCGTCGAAGCTCGTATTGACGCGCCTGCCATTGAAAATCTGCGGCACCAGGCAGCAGTCGGCCATCGTCGGTGAATTGCCGTAGCAGTAGGTCGAGGGCTGCAGTTGCTCCAACTGGCGTTCGAATGCCTCCAGGCCGTCGCGGACCCAATGGCGATACCAGTCGTTCTTGACTTCTTCTTCGACCTTGAGCTCGCGCACGAGGTACTTCAGCACGCGCAGATTGTTCAGCGGATGGATTTCGCAGGCGATCATCTGGGACAACGCCCGAACGCGCGCGCGGCCGAGCGGGTCCTTGGGCAACAGCTCAGGCGCCGGATGCGTTTCATCGAGGTACTCCATGATGGCCATGGACTGGCCCAGACGCTCGCCGGCGTCGGTTTCCAGAGTCGGCACCAGCGTAGCCGGTGATACGGCCGCATAGCCCGGCTGTTTGTGCTCGCCCTTGACGAGGTGCACCGGGATGTACTCGTAGCTCAGGCCCTTGAGTTCCAGCGCGATGCGCACGCGGAAAGACGCCGACGATCTGAAGTAGTTGTACAGTTTCATGGCATAAGGATAAACCGATCCGACCACGAGAGATGGCCGCCGCTTGGGGGCATCACCGAGAAGGCCGAGCGGCCCGCATCCCGCAAAGGTAGAGAAAACATGATCCTAGAAATTGCCGATATCCGCATTGCGCCGGGCCAGCAGGCCGCATTCGACGAAGCCATCCAGCGCGGCCTCGCCACCGTGGCGTCACAGGCCAAGGGCATGCGCGGCTACAAGGTGAACAAGTGCATCGAGTCGCCGGAGCGCTATGTGCTGCAGATCTTCTGGGACACCCTG
>DATNCF010000408.1:0-7518 GCA_035571675.1 Burkholderiales bacterium
GGCCGAGCTGGGCTGGTGCGGCCTGCTGGTGCCCGAGGCGCAGGGCGGGCTGGGGCTGGGCTTGAGCGAAATGGCGGCCGTGCTGCAGGAGCTGGGCAAGGGGTTGCTGGCCGAACCCTTGATTGCGCAGGTGGCCTTGCCGGTGCTTGCGCTCAGGCATTGCGGCGGCGATGCCGTTGTCACGCAGCGCGTGTTGTCCGGCGTGGCCGGCGGCGAGTTGAAAGCGGCGCTGGCCTGGCAGGAGCAGAGCGGCGTCATCGACCCCGCGGCGTGCACCGCTGCCGCCACGCACAGCGGCGATGCGGCGCGGGTTTCTGGGAGGAAGCGCTTCGTGGCCGGAGCGGCGGGCGCGGACGGCTACCTCGTGACCGCGCGCCGCGGTGATGGCCCGGCGCGGGACGTCGGGCTGTACTGGGTGGAGAAGGGCGCCGCGGGGCTTTCCCTCGAGCAGCAATGGCGCGCCGACGGCACGCCGGCCGGCGTGCTGGCGCTTGCCGATACGCCCGCGCACCCGCTCACCGGACACGCGTTGGAGGGCATGGGGCGGGCACTCGACGAAGCGGCGGTGTTGGTGGCGGCCGAATTGTTCGGCGTGCTGTCGGAGACGCTCAAGCGCACGCTGGACTACATCAAGACCCGCGTGCAGTTCGACAAGCCCATCGGCTCATTCCAGGCGTTGCAGCACCAGGCCGTGGACCTGCTCATTCTGCAGGAACTGAGCGGGGCCGTGCTGGCCGAGACCGTGGCCCTGCTCGACGACGATTCCACGTCTCCGCGGGAGCGCGCGCGCCTCGCCAGCCGCACCAAGGCGCGCCTGTCCGAAGCCGGGCTGCGCGTGACGCGCGAAGCCATCCAGTTCCACGGCGCCATCGCCATGACCGACGACTGCGACATCGGCCTGTACTTCAAGCGCGCCATCGCGCTGGCGGCGTGGCTGGGCAACGCCGACGCGCATCGGCGGCGCTTCGTGGCGCTGGGCCGATCGCGGAAACCGTCCAGCGTGGGCGAGCGCCTGTCGCGCCTGCGCGAGGACCTTGCCCAGAACATGCAGGGCAACCTGATGAGCCAGTTGCTCTCCGGCCTGGCGCATGAGTTGAACCAGCCTCTGCTCGCCATTGCCAGTTACAACCGCGCCTGCATCCGGCTGCTGCAGGCCGGCAACGCCGATCCGGCCGAGATCGCCGAGGCCATGCAGGCGACCGCCGACAGCGCCATGCTGGCCGGCGACATCCTGCAGCGCATGCGGCGCTTCACGTCCACGCGCGAGCCCCACGTGGTGCCCACCGAGCTTCCGTCGCTGGTGGTGAACGCCCTGCAGTTGATCGAGCACCGGCTCAAGGCCGAGGACGTGGCGGTGGACGTGGACATTCCGCCCGAGCTGCCGCCGCTCATGGTGGACCCCATCCTCATGACCCAGGTCTTCCTCAACCTGTTCAACAACGCGGTCGACGCCGTGCGCGAAGGGGCCGTGCGCAAGTTCACGGTCGCGGCCGAGGCCGTCGCCGGCCGCCGGGTCAGAATCGAAGTGGCCGACAGCGGCCGCGGCATCCTCCCGGAAAACCTGCCCCGCCTGTTCGACGCCTATTTCACGACGCGCGAAACCGGCACCGGCATCGGCCTGACCATCTGCCGTTCCATCGTCGAGGCGCTGGGCGGCAAGATCGAGGCGCGCTCCAGCAGCGGCCTGGGGGCGGTATTCGTCATCGAACTTCCGCTGGCGGGGGCCGGGGCGCAGGCCGCGCAGGGTCAGTTGGCCGGCTGAACGGTGTACAGCCGCTGGATGTAGCCGGTCTCCTCCAGCCTGTTGACGAAGGACGGATCAGTGAGGTCGGCCGGCGCCAGCGAAGCGGCCTGGGGATAGCGGGCCGCCAGGGCGGCGCGCAGCCCGGTGATGGCCGAGAACAGCGTCGGCCTTGGCACCGGGCGCAGCAGCGGAGCATAGAGGGTCCACAGGTCCCGCGCGGCGCCGCTGCCGGCGTTCAGACATTGCGCCAGCAGCGGCGCCGCGGCATCCGCCCGCATTTTGAAAAAATGGATGGTGTCGACGCAACCGGCGATGAAGCGCGCCGCCAGTTCCGGCTGTGCCGCGATGAAACGCCGCGTCGTGGCAATGCCGCCGGGGACGCCGGCCGGGCCGCCCTCGAAGGTGGTCCACTGGTAGCGGCTGCGCCCCTCGAAGGCCAGTTCCGGCGGCAGCCATGCGGCGTCGACGGCCGCGGTACGCAGCGCCTCGTAAAGAGCGCGAGGAGTGGCGAGCGGTACCAGCGTCGCGCCGGCGCCGGCGCCCTGCAGGACGGAGCGCACGGCCGTGGCGCTCTCCCCCTCGGCGCTCAGCACGCCGATGCGCACGCCGGCCAACTGCTCGGGCGATCGTATCTCGGCGCGCGCCATGAGGTAGCCCGGCCGGTGGCTCTCCACCGGCGTGAGCAGCAGCACGCCGTCGTGGCCTTCCAGCGCCTGGCGTGCCAGCGGCACGATGCCCACATGGGCGAAGTCCCAGCGTCCCTCAAGCAGGCCGGCCATGGCGCCGGCCGCGCCCGCCGGTTCCGGAGCGAATTTCAAGGCGACGTCATGGCGCTGGAACAGCCCGGCCGCGTCTCCGATGCTGACCAGGCATTGCGCGGTCTCCAGCGAGGAGGTGGCGAAACGGACGAGTTGAGTTGTCGATGCGATGTTGTCCGCCGCTGCCGCGGCGGAAGGTTTTAAAAACGCCGGCCCGCCGAGCGCCAGCGCGGCTGCCCCGGACAGGCGCCCGAGAAAGGCGCGCCTTGGCGGGACGGCGGGCTGCTTCGCCATGCGAAGCGGGCCCGTGTTGGATTGAACCAATCCGCCTACTCGATCTTCCGGTACCAGTAGGTGCGGATGCGCGCCTCGAGCTTGAGGCTGCCGGGGCTTTGCACCTGCGTGCCCGAAATCACCGCCTGGTATTTCTTGCTGCCGATCTGCACGATCACGGGCACGGGCGAGGGCAGGAAGCCGCCGCCCGCGGCCACGAACGACCGGTCGGCGGTGGAGACTCCGCTCACGCCGTTCAGCTCCGTCGTCGCCGTGGCGTTCTGGAAGTTCACCAGGTATTCGCGCGCAATGCCCAGGTTGCTTCCGCACGCTCCGCCGCCGGCGCTGGCTGAAGGCTGGTTGGTGTTGAACAGCGTGGTGCCGGCGACGGTGGTGGACGAGCCCACCGTCTTCTCGCCAGCGGCCAGCGTCACCTTCCAGCCGCGCGAGGCCTGCAACTGCGCCTGCGCAAGGGCCGCCTGGGAACTGTTGCACACCGTCGTGTCCTGCAGGCAGTTGCTGGTGGCGTCGAACAGGCCATTGGGCGCCGTGACCGCATCGAAGGTGGTGTCGGTGACGGTGGCCTGGCCCGTGGCGTCCAGCCCGGTCTTGCGGTCCTTGAACATGTAGTAGCGGTTGGTGACCGTGGAGTCGAACGGATGCTCGCGGTCGCCCGAGCCGATCAGGATGGCATCGTAGTTGCCGGCGGCATCGCTGGAATAGACCACATCGGGCGGGAACAGGAACTTGCGCTTGTCGGTCAGCGCCGTGCCGGAGATGGCCGCGAGCTGGGTGACCACCCAGTTGCTGGGGGTGGCCGAATCCAGGTCGAGGCGCCAGATATTGCCGCCCGTGTCCACCGCATACACGCGATCGACATAGCCCGACAGCAGCGGCTGGAGGTTTTCCTTGCCGGGCAGGGCGCGGGTGTTGTCGCGGTCGCGGTTGAGCACCACCAGGTCGGCGGGCACGGCGTACTGCATGGCCGTCACCTGCTTGTCGGCGGCGGCATCCGGGCCGAAGCGGAACAGCACGCTGCCGTTGGTGGCGTCCACGATGAATATGCCGCGGCCCATGGAGCGGTTGACCGTGGTCGCGGTGGTGCCGGAATAGGTGCACGATCCGGCCGAGGTGTAGGTGACCGAACCGCCGGTCTGGGCGGTGACGCTGGTGGGGCTGCCCAGGGGGTGCGCGGCGTCCGGCGGCATGGAGGTGATGAGGCAGGGCTGGAAGTCCTCCACCGCCGGATCGTAGCCCGCGCCGAAAATCAGCACCGGGTTGCTGTAGGCCTTCAGGAACGCCACCTTGGGCTCGGACCAGGTCTGGCCCAGTTCCGAGTAGCCGGTGTCGCAGCCCACATTGTCGGTGAGGTTGGGGCAGCCCTTCTTCCACATGAACTTGGGGCTGGCCGGGTCGCTCACGTCGAGCGCGTAGATGTAGCGCCCGCCGCGGCGCATGCCGACGAACAGGTACACCTTGTCGCCGTCGGAGGCCACCAGCTTGCCGTCGCTGTTCACGTCCTTGCTGTACACGCCGATGGGGCCGTCGAAGAAGTAGTCGCGCAGGGTGGCCGGCGAGACGGTGCCGATCACCGGCGAGTTGTCGCGCAGGCGCTTGAGCCTGCCGAAGAACTCGCTGGCCACGAAGCCCCAGGCCTCGTTGCCGCCGTTGGAGGCGAAGCCGCCCTGCACCGCGTGCAATATGCCGTCGTTGGCACCGTAGAAGGCGAACACGTCGTTGTCGTCGCCGTTGCGGTTGTAGTTGATCACCGCGGGCCGCGAGTGCAGCACGTCGCCGTGCACCGAGGAACGAACGTCGGTGCTGCTGCCGTTGGCGTTCTCGTCGCCGTTGTTGTCCTGGCCGCGCACCCAGTTGATGAGGTTGGCGCGGGCGGTGGCGTCGCCGCTGGACAGGTTGCCGGCGGTGATGGTGCCGGTGGCGCTGGTCTGCACTGAAAGAGTGGTGGGGGAGATGGTCTTGGCCGAGTAGATCGACCCCGTGGCGGTGACCACGTGGATAAGCGCTGAGACGCTTCTGCTCGATCCCGTGCCCACGGTCATGGTGCCGGTGGCCTGCGGCCAGTCGCGCACGCCCTGATTGTCGAAGGTGAAGATCGTGGTGGAAGTCACCGAGCCCACCGTCCAGGTGCCGTTGTAGGCCGATTGTCCGGCGCCGGCAATGGTGATTTTGTCGCCCACCGCGTAGCCATGCGCCGTGGAGGTGGTGACGATTGCGGTGTCCTGGCTTCCGCCATTGGTCGCGTGAGTGATCGAGCTTACGCTCTTGCTCACGCCGGACTTGGTTGATGTGATGGTGCCGGTGGCGGGCGTGGTTGCTGAGCTGACGACGGGTGGCACGGTGGGTTGGAGCTGGAGCGTCGTGGTGCTGGGTACCGACGTGATGGTGAACGTGCCGTTGTACTGAACCTCATTGGCGCCCGCGACGGTCACGGCCTGGCTGACGCTGTAGCCATGCGCCGTGGGGGTGGTGATGGTGATGGTGTCCTGCGAGGATCCCGATCCCTTGGCCGGGTGGCTGATGGCCGAAACACTGAAGACGGTGCCGCCCTTGACGGCGGTGATCGTTCCCGTGGCGTCCGTGGTTTGCGCCGATCCGGTGTTGTAAGTAAAGGTGTTTCCATCGATGACGGTAATGCTGAAAGTGCCGTTATAGGCACTGGGCGAGGCGCCGGCGATGGTGACAGTGTCGCCGGTGCTGAAGCCGTGTCCGGCCGATGTGGCGCGGGCCGTCGCCCCTGAGCCGGATACCGACGACGCGGTTGAGTAGGTGAACGTGTCCGCGCCGGTGGTGGTGATGCTGAACGTGCCGTTGAAGGCCGCCTCGTTGGCGCCCGAGATGGTGATGCTGTTCCCCGTGACATAACCGTGCGCCGGAACGGTGACCGTGGCCGTGGCGCCGATGCCGGTGGGCGCGATAATGCTGCTCACCAGCTTCTTGCCCACCACCGTCTGGCCGGACGAGGCCGAGGACACGGTCCCCGACAGCGTGTAGGTGAAGCTGTTGGCGTCCACTTTGGTCACCGCCGCGCTGCTGACGTTGTAGCCGGCCTGGCTGGACCCGGTCACATCCACAAGGTCGTTGGTGTTCAAGCCGTGGTTGGTGGAACTCACCGTGCCGGTGGTGCCCGCGGGCGCCGAGGCCAGCGTGTATTGGAACGACGTGCCGGCGACCACGCCGGATATGGTGTAGGTGCCGTTGTAGACCGTGGGCGACGCGCCGCTGATGGTGATGCTGTCGCCGTTGACGAAGGGATGGCCCGTGGCGGTGGCGGTGGCCGTGGTGCCGGAACTGGTCAAGGCGGACACCGAGTAGGTGGTGTAGGTCCCCAACGCGCCGGCGGTGATGTTGGTGTTGGCGGTGTTGAACGGCGTGGCCGACAATGCGCTGCCGCTGGCGCAGGTGCCGGTGCAGGTGTACAGATTGCGGCCCGACTGGTCGGTGGCGTAGGCGATGCGCAGGCGCTCGGCCGCGCCGCCTTTTTCCACCAGGTCGCCGTCCGGGCTGTCCGAGGCCTGCCCGACGTCGGTGCTGGCATAGGGGGTGCGGAAGCTCCAGAACGTCGACGACGTGGTCCAGAAACTCTGCGCCGAATTGGAAATGAAGCCGGTGCTGGAGTTGGCGGCCGGCAGCCCGTTGGCGTCGTTCAGGAACAGGTTGCCGGTGGCCGAGTCAACGGCGAGGTCGTACAGCTTGAGGTTGCCGAACCAGCGCGGCGCCTTGGCCGGATCGGGGCGGAACACGCCGATGTACACCTGGTTGAGGTTGGTGCCGCGCACGTTCACGCTCACCGGCAGCGTGGTGGAGGCGAACACGCTGTTCACCGATTGCACTTCCTGGAAAATGGTGTTCAGGGCGTTGACGATGTTGGCGCCGCCGCCGGCCGAGGACACCGCGAAGTACTTGCCCTTGCCGTTGATGGCCGCGCTCTGCATCAGGGCGGTGGTGGCCGGGCCCTGGCCGTTGGTGGCGGGGTCGATCTCGACGGTGTAGGTGGTGACGGTCTGGATTCCGGCGAAGGTGGGGTTGCAGTCGCCGGTGGACATGAACTTGGCGTATTCGTCCATCCAGTTGGATTGCTGGCCGTTGGGCGAGATGCTGATGGTGTCGGGCGGGTTCTTGCCCACCAGGCCGGCCAGCAGGCTTTGCGCCGTGGCCAGCGCCGAGCTGTTCTCGTTCACCGTGCCGTTGCTGATGTAGATGATGAAGTTCTTCTGGCAGCCGTTGCTGATGGGGCTGACATAGGTGTTGCTCGCGGCGCTGGTGAAGGCGTTGCCGGGCAGGCTGGCGGCGAGCGAGTTATAGGCCGTGTTGCCGGCGTAGTCGCGTTTGACCTTGCCGAAGCCCGAGCGGGAAGTGATGCCGGCGAAGTAGGCGTAAGCCTCGTAGAACATCAGCGCGGGGGTGGCGTTGTTGCCCTTGTCGCCCAGTTGGTCGAGGTTGTTCACCATGGTGGCGAGGGCGGTCCTGTTGGCGCCGGTCATCTGGCGCACGGCGTAGCGCACGTAGCCGCCGTCGACGTTGTCGTTGGGGTTGCCGGTTTCCGGGAACATCATCAGGCCGACGTTGTAGCCGTCGTTGAGGCTGTTCACCACGCTGACCAGCGCCGCTTTTTCCACGCTGAACGGCGTGTTCCAGTTGGCGGTGTTGTCCAGCAGGATGAGCACGTTGGGGCGCTCGGCGGTAATCGACGGATTGGCGAGGAAGATATCGATGTCCTCGCCG
>DATNCF010000409.1:0-8161 GCA_035571675.1 Burkholderiales bacterium
GCTGCTCGGGCAGAACGTCAACGCCTGGCGCGGCACGGACGCGGGCGCGCCCGAAGGCCGGCAGCAGGTGGATTTCGCTCTGCTCGCGGAATACATCGCCGCCATACCCGGCATCGAGCGCCTGCGCTACACCACTTCACATCCCAGGGAATTCACTCCAAGCCTCGTGGAAGCCTATGCCAGGGTGCCGGAACTGGTGTCGCACGTGCACCTGCCGGTTCAGTCGGGGTCCGATCGCGTACTCGCGGCCATGAAACGCGGCTATACCGTGTTGGAGTACAAAGCGATCTTGAGAAAGCTGCGCGCAGCGCGGCCGGACATCTGCATTTCCACTGATTTCATCGTCGGCTTTCCGGGGGAAACCGAAAAGGATTTCCAGGCGACGACGAAACTGGCCGAGGAGATCGGGTTCGATGATTCGTACTCGTTCATCTACAGCCGGCGGCCCGGCACGCCGGCTTCCGACATGCCCGATGATGTTGACCACGCAACCAAATTGAAGCGGTTGCAGGCTTTGCAGGAATTGATTCAAGCAAGCGCGGATCAGATAAGTAAAGGCATGGTCGGGACCACGCAGCGCATCCTGGTTGAAGGGCCGTCGAAGCGCGATGCCTCCGAGTTGTGCGGAAAGACTGATAACAACCGGACAGTTAACTTTTCCGGTGGGGATGAATGCATCGGCCATTTCGTGAACGTCGTGATCACCGAGGCGCGCGCGCACACGCTCAGGGGCGAGTTGGTAAAATATGCTCCTCGCATGTTTGGTAAACCCCTTCCTTGAAGCCCAAGCCTGTCGAACTGGCGTTCACGCCGGTGGACAACCAGCGCCTCGCCAACTTGTGCGGGCCGCTCGACGAGAACCTGCGGCAGATCGAAAACGCGCTGCAGATCGGCATCACCCGCCGCGGCGAGCGCTTCTCCCTCAAGGGCGAGGCCGCGCAGACCGCGCGCGGCGCCGAGCTGCTGCAGCGCTTCTATGCCAAAAGCGCCCGTGAACTGTCGCTGGACGACGTGCAGCTCGGCCTCATCGAGTCGCGCTCCGGCAATCGCGAGGCCCCGGGCGACGAAGGCCCGCTGCTCGCCACCCGCCGCAGCGACCTGCGCGGCCGCACGCCGCGCCAGCGTGAGTACATCCGCAACATCCTCGAGCACGACATCACTTTCGGCATCGGCCCGGCCGGCACGGGCAAGACCTACCTGGCCGTGGCCTGCGCGGCCGACGCGCTGGAGCGCGACGCGGTGAAACGCATCGTGCTGGTGCGCCCCGCGGTGGAAGCCGGCGAGCGCCTGGGCTTCCTGCCCGGCGACCTGGCGCAGAAGGTGGATCCGTATCTCCGGCCGCTGTACGACGCGCTGTACGACCTGCTCGGTTTCGACAAGGTGCAGAAGCTGTTCGAGCGCAGCGCCATCGAGATCGCGCCGCTCGCCTACATGCGCGGGCGCACGCTCAACCATTCCTTCATCATCCTCGACGAGGCGCAGAACACCACGCCCGAGCAGATGAAAATGTTCCTCACCCGCATGGGCTTCGGCTCGAAGAGCGTGATCACCGGGGACGTCACGCAGGTGGACCTGCCCAAGGGCGCGCGCAGCGGCCTGGTGGACGCGCGCGACACGCTCGGCGGGCTGCGCGGCATCGCCTTCACCCAGTTCCAGACCGAGGACGTGGTGCGCCACCCGCTGGTGCAGCGCATCGTGGACGCCTACGAACGCCGCGAACAAGACAAACCATCGACACACTAGATGGGCCCACGACTCGAACTTTCGCTGCAAACGGCCACGCGAAACTTGACGGTGCCAAGCGTGTCAGCCTTTCGTCGCTGGGCGCGGGCGGCGACCGCTCGTCCGGCGCGTGTGACCGTGCGTGTAGTCAATGCGGCCGAAGGCAAAAAGCTCAACCAGGACTTTCGCCGGCGCGACTACGCCACCAACGTGCTGACGTTCGTGTACGGCAAAGACAATGGCGTGCTTGCAGGTGACCTGGTGCTGTGCGCGCCGGTCGTCGCCCGCGAAGCAAGGGAGCAGGGCAAGCCCGTGGCCGCCCACTACGCCCATTTGCTGGTGCACGGCATGCTGCACCTGCAGGGCTACGACCACGAGGAAGACGGAGAAGCCGAGCGCATGGAGAACAGGGAGCGCCGCATCCTGAAATCCCTGGGCTACGCCGATCCCTACGCGATGCCGATGGACTCGGAGACGAAAACTACCGCCGCGGCAGCGGCGGGCCCGCGTGCATCAAAGTCAACCCGCAAGCCTGCGTCTGGCGGAACTACCAAGAAAAAGTCGTCATGACCAACCACAGACCAACGTTCATCGAGCGCCTGTCGGCGCTGCTGCTGCGCGAGCCCGAAGACCGCGAACAGTTGCTCGAGCTGCTGCACTCCGCTTACGACAGAAGCCTCCTCGATGCCGACGCCTTGTCCATGATTGAAGGCGTTTTACAGGTATCGGAGCTGAGCGTGCGCGACATCATGATTCCGCGCGCGCAAATGGACGTCATCGACGTCAACGAGACCCCCGACCGCTTCATCCCCCTGGTGATCGCCACCGCTCACTCGCGCTTTCCCGTGATCGAGAAGAACCGCGACGACGTGATCGGCGTGCTGCTGGCCAAGGACCTGCTGCGCTACTACGCCGGCGAGGAGGAGTTCAAGGTGCGCGACATGCTGCGGCCGGCGGTGTTCGTGCCCGAGTCCAAGCCGCTCAACGTGCTGCTGCGCGAGTTCCGCGCCAACCGCAACCACATGGCCATGGTGGTGGACGAGTACGGGGGCGTGGCGGGCCTGGTCACCATCGAGGACGTGCTGGAGCAGATCGTCGGCGACATCGAGGACGAGCACGACTTCGAGGAGGCGAGCGACAACATCGTGCGCGACGAATCGGGCTCGTTCCGGGTCAAGGCGCGCACCGAGATCGCCGACTTCAACAGCGCCTTCGGCACCGATTTTTCGGACGACGGTTTCGACACCGTAGGCGGCCTGCTCATCCAGCGCTTTGGCCGCCTGCCCAAGCGCGGCGAGTCCATGACCATCGAGGGCCTGCGCTTCCAGGTGCTGCGCGGCGACAGCCGCCGGCTGCACATGCTGCAGGTGCAGCCCCTGCCCGGCCGCTGACCGGCAGCATCGGCCGCCGCATCGGTAGCACTTGATCAGAATCCCGCCCAAGCCGCTGCTGCGCCGGCTCGGCGGCGCCGCGCTCGCGGGCGTCATGGCCGTGGCCGGCTTCGCCCCGGTCGGGTTTGCCGCCCTGGCCGTGCTGTCGCTCACCGCGCTGGCGCTGCTGTGGCAGCGTGGCGGTCGTCCCAGGGAGGCCTTTGCCATCGGCTTCGCCTACGGCCTGGGCTTTTTCTGCGCCGGCGTGTCGTGGGTGTATGTCAGCCTGCACGACTTTGGCATGATGCCGCTGCCGCTTGCCGTCATCGCCACGCTCGGGTTCTGCGCCATCCTGGCCTTCTTCCCGGCCGCGGCCGGCTTCGCCTGGGGGCGATTGTTCGGCGCGAGCGGTCGGGCCGCGGCACCGCTTATTTGCGGCTTCCCGGCGCTGTGGACCCTGGCCGAGTGGTGCCGCGGCTGGGTGTTCACCGGCTTTCCCTGGCTGGGCATGGGCTATGCGCACACTGACACGCTGCTGGCAGGCTATGCGCCCGTAGGCGGGGTGCACGCCGTGTCGCTCAGCGCCGCCGTGTGCGCCGGGCTGCTGGCGTACCTTGCCGTCACGCACTCCAACCGCCGGCGCCTGGCGGCGGTGGCCGCGATCGCCGCGGTTCTGGCCGCGGGCGCAGCGCTGCGCGCGCGCGAGTGGACCCGTCCCGAGGGGGCGCCGGTCAGCGTGGCGCTGGCCCAGGGCAATATTCCGCAGAGCATGAAGTTCGATCCTGCGATCTATCAGGCCACGCTGGCCACCTACCAGCGATTGGTGGAATCGGCAAACACGCGCTCCATGGAAGTGGCGCCGGCCCGACTGGTGGTGCTGCCGGAAACCGCCATTCCCCGTTTTCTCGACCAGGTGGACCCGGCCTGGGTGGACCACCTGCGCGACACCGCGGCCGCGGCCTCCTCGGATGTGCTGGCCGGCGCGCCGCTGCGTGAACCCGGAAATCACTACTACAACGCCGTGGTGTCGCTGGGAGCGTCGCCGCCGCAGGCCTACCGCAAGGTGCACCTGGTGCCCTTCGGCGAGTTCATTCCGCCGGCCTTCGGCTGGGTGCTGGACATCCTGCGCATCCCGCTGGCGGACTTCGACCGCGGCCCCACCGACCAGCAGCCGCTGGCGCTGAACGGCGGCCTGCGCGTGGCCGTGAACATCTGCTACGAAGACGCTTTCGGCGACGAAATCATCCGCCAGTTGCCGCGCGCCAACCTGCTGGTGAACGCGAGCAACGTGGCCTGGTTCGGCGATTCCCTGGCCCCGGAGCAGCACGCGCAGATTTCGCGCATGCGCGCCATGGAAACCGGCCGCTACATGCTGCGCGCCACCAACACCGGCGTCACCGCCATCATCGACGAGCACGGCACGATGGTCGCCCGACTCCCGCAGTTCACGGAAGCCGTCCTACGGGGCACTGCGCAAGCATTCACGGGTGCTACGCCGTTTGTGCTGATTGGCGATGGGCCGTCCATCCTCTTGTGCCTGATACTGATCGCAGGCACGGCGCTTTTCACCCGCGCCGCGAAGCGGCGCGCCTCGTGACCAGTGTCCCTTGTAGGTGCTGTTAAAATTGCGGTCTTTCGCGATGCCCTTGCAACACTGATGCTCACTTTCCAAAAACTCATTCTCACCCTGCAGGACTACTGGAACGGGCAGGGCTGCGCGCTGCTGCAGCCTTATGACATGGAAGTGGGCGCCGGCACCTCTCACACCGCCACGTTTCTGCGCGCCATCGGCCCCGAGCCCTGGCGCGCGGCCTACGTGCAGCCCTCGCGGCGTCCCAAGGACGGCCGCTACGGCGAGAACCCCAACCGTCTGCAGCACTATTACCAGTACCAGGTGGTGCTGAAGCCGTCGCCGCCCGACATCCTGGACATCTACCTGGGGTCGCTGGCCGCCATCGGCCTCGACTTGTCGCAGAACGACGTGCGCTTCGTCGAGGACGACTGGGAGAACCCCACGCTGGGCGCCTGGGGCCTGGGCTGGGAAGTGTGGCTGAACGGCATGGAAGTCACGCAGTTCACTTATTTCCAGCAGGTGGGGGGCCTCGACTGCAAGCCCATCACCGGCGAGATCACCTACGGCCTGGAGCGCCTGGCCATGTACCTGCAGGGCGCGCAGAACGTGTACGACCTGGAGTGGACGCCGGGCGTGAGCTACGGCGATGTGTTCCACCAGAACGAAGTGGAGCAGTCCACCTACAACTTCGAGCACTCCAACGCCGACCTGCAGTTCCGCCACTTCACCGACTACGAGGGCGAGGCCAAGCGCCTCATGGCCGCGCAACTCGCGCTGCCCGCCTACGAAATGGTGCTGAAGGCGGCGCACACCTTCAACCTGCTGGATGCGCGCGGCGCCATTTCCGTCACCGAGCGCGCGGCCTACATCGGCCGCATCCGCAACCTGGCTAAAGCCGTGTCGCAGTCGTATTTCGATTCGCGCGTGCGCGCGGGCTTCCCCATGTGCAAGCCCGGGCAGTTGCAGGGTCTGGGCGTGGACCTGCCCGCGCTGCAGGCGGCCCTTGCCGGGCGTTCTGCCGCGGGTGCCGAAATATGAACAGCGGCATGAACGCCGACCTGCTGATCGAGCTTCGCACCGAGGAACTGCCGCCCAAGGCGCTGTCCGAGCTGGGCACGGTGTTCGCGCGCGAGCTGCGCGACGAGCTGGCCAAGGCTGGCTTCGTGGCCGCCGATGCGGCGCACCGCTTCTTCGCCACGCCGCGGCGCCTCGCCGCGCTGATCGCGGCCGTGCCGGCCGCCTCGGCCGCGCGCACCGAAATCCGCAAGCTCATGCCGGCCAAGGTGGGCTTCGACGCCAACGGCGCGCCCACGGCCGCCCTGCAAAAGCGCCTGGACAAGGATGGCCTCGCCGGCGCGCAGCTCACGCGCCGCGGAGAGGGCGGAGCCGAATACGTGTTTGCCCAGGTGGACGTGCCGGGGGTTCCGCTGGCGACCGCCGCGCAGACCGCGCTGGAACGCGCCATATCGCGCCTGCCCGTTCCCAAGCTCATGTCCTACCAGCTCGCCGACGGCGCCACCACCGTGCACTTCGTGCGCCCGGCGCACAGCCTGATCGCACTGCACGGCAAGGACGTCATGCCCCTGTCGGCGCTCGGCCTCAAGGCGGGGCGCGCCACCCTGGGGCACCGCTTCCAGGGCCGCGCCGAACTGAGCGTGGTTTCCGCCGGCGAGTACGTCGACACGCTGCTCGGCGGCAACGTCATGGCCGATTTCGCCGCGCGCCGCGCGGCCATTTTCAAGCAGTTGCAGGACAAGGCGGCGGCGCTGGACCTGGGGCTCGGCCCCGAGGAGCCGGTGCAGGCGCTGCTCGACGAAGTGACGGCGCTGGTGGAAATGCCCACGGTGTACGCGGGCGAGTTCGAGACCGAGTTCCTGGCCGTGCCGCAGGAATGCCTCATTCTCACCATGCGGGCCAACCAGAAGTATTTCCCGCTGTTCGACGCGGCCGGCAAACTGGCCAACCGCTTCCTTATCGTCAGCAACATGCGCCTCGATGACGCGCGCAACATCATCGAGGGCAACCAGCGCGTGGTGCGCCCGCGCCTGGCCGATGCGCGCTTCTTTTTCGAGACCGACCAGAAGACCCGCCTGGCCGACCGCGTTGCCCAGCTCGGCTCGGTGACCTATCACAACAAATTCGGCAGCCAGCTCGCGCGCGTGCAGCGCCTGGAACTGCTGGCCGAGTTCATCGCGGCGCGCATCGGCGCCGACGTGGAACTGGCGCGCCAGGCCGCGCACCTGGCCAAGGCCGACCTGGTGACCGGCATGGTGGGCGAGTTCCCGGAGCTGCAGGGGCTGATGGGCGGTTACTACGCCGCCCACGACGGCGCGAAACCTGCCGTGGTGCGCGCGCTGCAGGAACAGTATCGGCTGCGCGCCGCCGAGGCCACTGACCCGGATGCGCTGGTGAGCATCGCGCTGTACCTGGCCGATCGCGCAGAAGCCCTGACCGGGCTGTTCGGCATCGGCACGGTGCCGAGCGGCGACAAGGACCCCTTCGGCCTGCGCCGCGCGGCGCTGGGCCTGATCAGCGTGTTCGAGGCGCTGGGCCGGGCTGCGGCAAACACCGCGGGCACCAAGCCGCTGGCCCTGCGCGAATTGCTGGATTTCGCCGCCGGCACATTCGCCTCCGGCTTGTTGCAGGCCAAGGGCTTGGCCGATCTCGAAGACTTCATTTACGAGCGCTATCGCAACCAGCTCGCTTCGCAATACCCGCGCAGCGCCGTGGACGCGGTGATCGCGCTCAAGCCGCCGCTCGACGAGGTGGTCGCGCGCGTGGCGGCGGTGGTGGAATTCCAGAGCCTGCCCGAGGCCGAGGCGCTGGCCGCCGCCAACAAGCGCATCCGCAACATCCTGAAAAAGTCCGACGCCGCCTCGGCCGGATTGCGCGGCGACCTCCTGGTGGAGCCGGCCGAGCGCGCGCTGAATGCCTCCATCGACGGCCTGCAACCGCAAGTGGAGGCTGCCTTCGGCCGCCGCGAGTACACCGCCGCGCTGAAAGCGCTGGCCGCGGCGCGCGCCAGCGTGGACACGTTCTTCGAGCAGGTCATGGTGAACGCCGAGGACGCGGCGGTGCGCGCCAACCGCCTGGCCCTGCTGGCCCGCCTGGATGCACTCATGAACCGCGTGGCCGACATTTCGCGGCTGGCGGCGTAACGGGAGTCGGAGCATGAAGCTCGTCATTCTCGACCGCGACGGCGTCATCAACTTCGACAGCGAGAAGTACATCAAGTCGCCCGAGGAATGGAGGCCCATTCCCGGCAGCCCGGAGGCCATCGCGCGCCTGAACCAGAACGGCTGGAAAATCGTGGTGGCCACCAACCAGTCGGGACTGGGCCGCGGACTGTTCGACATGGCGGCGCTGAACGCAATGCACAACAAAATGCACCGCGCGGTGAACCAGGCAGGCGGCCGCATCGAGGCCATTTTCTACTGCCCCGACATCGACGCCTCGAAATCCTATTTCCGCAAACCCAATCCGGGCATGCTCGAGG
>DATNCF010000410.1:0-3254 GCA_035571675.1 Burkholderiales bacterium
GGACACGCCGGGCATCATCCGCGGACCGTCGCCGCTGCTGGGCGAGCACACCGATGAGATCCTGCGCGAGCAGGGCTATGACGAAGCGCGCATCGCCGGCCTGCGCGAGCGCGGCATATTGAACAAGGAGGTGCGGGCTTGAGCGACACCGGTAACGTGGGCGGAGGCCCGTTGGCGGGCGTGCGCGTGCTGGACTGCAGCCTGCTCGGCCCCGATGGCGCCACCATGCACCTGGCCGATTTCGGCGCCGACGTGGTGAAGATCGAACCGCCGGGCGGCGACTACGTGCGCAAGACCGGCTGGCCCATCATCGACGGCGCCTCGGTGTTCCACTGGCAGCTCAACCGCGGCAAGCGCAGCGTGCTGCTCGACCTCAAGCAGTCAGGCGACAAGGACATCTTCCTCAAGCTGGCCGCCAAGGCCGACGTGGTGCTGGAAGGCATGCGCCCGGGCGCGCTCGACAAGCTCGGCCTGGGCTGGGACAAGCTGCATGCCGCCAATCCCAAGCTGGTGATGTGCTCGGTGTCGGGTTATGGCTCGGTGGGGCCGTACGCCAACATGGCGGCGCATTCCTTCGGCTTCGACTCCTGGGCCGGCCTTGCGCCGTCGACGCGCGACGAGCGCGGCTTCGCCGCGCTGCCGCCCACCTATGCGCCCATCGGCCTCACCGTGGGCCCGCTGTTCGCGGCGCTGGGCATACTGGCCTGCCTGCTGCGCGCGCGCGAATCCGGGCAGGGCAGCCGCATCGAGGTGTCGCAGAGCGCGGCCGCGGCGGCCGTGAACTGGCAGATGCTGGTGGGCCAGCGCGCCCATGAAAAACTGGCGGGAGGCAAGCCCGTCGAGCCGCTGCCCATGCCGGGCATGGCCGTGCGCGAGGCGGTGCGCTACCAGTACTACGCCAGCAAGGACGGCTGCGTGCTGTTCATGCCCAGCGAGCGCAAGTTCTGGCGCAACTTCTGCGCGGGGGCGGGGCGCAACGACCTGTTCGAGAAATTCCCCGGCAAGGAATTCGCCGAGCACGAAAGCGGCAACCACGAGTTGCGGCGGGCGCTGTCGGAAGTGTTCCTGGAAAAAACCACGGCCGAGTGGCTGGACATCGGCCTCAAGGCCAACTTCCCCATCGCGCCGGTGTACGACGCGGCGCAGGCCCTGCGCGATCCGCATTTCCAGGCTTCCATCAATTGGATACCGGCCCGGCAAAACGAAAGCGAAACGCTGGGCATGCCGGTGCGCTTCCTGGATGAAACGTTGCCGATTCCCAGGAGAGCGCCCGACTTAGGGCAGCACAACGAGGAAGTGCTGCGCGAGTGGCTGGGCGGTGCGGCCAACACGGCACTTTAGATCAGCAATAGGTGATGACTATGCCGATCGTTTTCCGAGATTGCGCACCACCGCAATCAACTCCATCGTGGCCACCGGTTTGGCAAGATGCACCTGAAATCCGCCATGAAACGCCTTGCTTCGGTCTTCGGGTCGGGCATATGCAGTCAATGCAATCGCCGGGATGTTCGCGTTGGCATCATCCAGCGCGCGTACCCGACGGATAAACGCGTAGCCATCTTCTGCGGGCATTCCGATGTCGCTCACCAAAACATCCGGCGCCTCTCGGGTTAGCACTTGCAGCGCCTCCTCGGCCGACGACGCCGTAATGACCGTGCCATTGCAGTCCTCAAGAAGTTGTCGCAGCAGGAGACGAGTGTCAGGCTCGTCATCCACGACAAGCACTTTCAATCCCTGGAGATTGATATTGCCGCGCTCGGGGCCAGGTCCGTTTTCCGACTCGACTTGAGGCTGGGTTTCTGCACCTGCCGCTTGGACACTTGCACTCGTGACCATCACCGGTAGCTCAACCCTGAACCTTGACCCTGAACCTCGTCCGGCGCTTTCTGCCGTGATAGTGCCGCCGTGGAGCTCGACCAGCTGCTTCACAATGGAAAGGCCAAGTCCGAGGCCCCCATGGCGTCGGGTGATTGATGCGTCCGCCTGCCGGAACCGGTCAAAAATATGAGGCTGAAAAGACGGGTCGATGCCTTCGCCATTGTCAGAGACTTCGACCTCCAGGTGAGAATTCGCGCGCGCGAGCACAATCAAGATTCGGCCGTTCTTGGGCGTGAATTTCACCGCATTCGTCAGCAGGTTCCAGAACACCTGCTGGAGGCGATTGGGATCACCGCGCACCAAGCCCGCATCAGGGTTCAGCACCACCTGCAGCCGGATGCCCTTGGCTTGTGCCGCCGGACTGATTGAATCGATCGTTGCCCTAACCACTGAAGCCACGTCTACGGGCTGAACGTCGAGGCGAATCTTGCCCGAGATGATGGCGCTCATGTCGAGAAGGTCATCGATGATCTGGGCTTGCGAGCGTGCATTGCGCTCGATAATCTCCAGGCCCTTGCCGACATCGCTCTGTGAGTCGTGATTTTTGCGCAGCAACTGGCTCCAGCCCAGAACGGCGTTAAGTGGCGTGCGAAGCTCATGGCTGAGGGTGGCCAGGAATTCATCCTTGATTCGGCTCGCCCGTTCAGTCTCCCGGTGCGCCGAACGCTCCGACTCGAGCAGGTCCCTCACCTGGTATTGCCGGTCGCGCGCCCGCAGGCTGGATTTAACCAGGGATATGAGGGTCGAGGTGCGGACCGGACGTTCCATTACGCTCACGTTTCCGAGTCGCGCAACGGCTTCTGCCAACGCCGCCGATTCCCGTCCCGACCGGGCCAGCACAATGATGGGCAAATCCGACCAGGCGGGCTGACCGGCAAGGCAGGCAAGCAGCTCAGTGGAATCTGTTAAAACAGACTCTTCGGAAAGAACAAGGCAACCGGCGCCGATTTGCAGTGCTTCGCACAACTGGGCGCCGTTCGTAAAGATGGCCGATGCAATACCGTTGGCATCGAACAATTTGGCCATCGCTTTACCATCGGTTGACGTTGGCGGAAGAACGAGGACGCGCCGCCCGTCACCAGCGGTAGGACGAGGTGCCTCACCCGGCATTCGGCGCTGCTTTCATCAGCGGATCGGATTTTCCTGTGTAAGTCGGAACGCCGGTCAGCACACCGTGGAAATCAACCAGCGGAGCACCAATAACGATGCCGTGCTCGTCCATATCTATTTCACGGATGAACTTCTCGTGGCTTCCGGTCCTCTTTTTGGCCACCGACACGGCGCGACGCACGCTTCCGCTGGCTTCAAAGAACCGGAACAGAACGACGTTATCGGCCAGGTAGGTCGTGTCAACCGGCGAAGACATCGCCCCCACC
>DATNCF010000411.1:0-3012 GCA_035571675.1 Burkholderiales bacterium
GCGTGCTTTCCGAATCCCGCATCCGTCCCGACGAGCAATGCAGGTGATCCCAGGGTGACAAGGCGGTCGCTCGGATGAGACAATCCGAAGCTCATCCGGACGGAGGCAAGAACAATATGGTCACGGGATTTGTTGCGCCCCGTTCGCGCAGCGGCGGTCGCATGCGGCTCGGCCTGCTCGCATTCTCGATTGCCGCGAGCGCGGCAGCTTGGGCCCAGGCGCCCGGCGCCGCCACCATGCCGTCGGCCGCGCCATCGCCGGTGTTCGCGATCAAGGGTTTCAAGGTCACCGGCGAGAACCCGCTGGGCGAGGCCGAGACGGCCCGCGTGCTGATGCCGTTCGTGCGCTCCGACGCCAACATGGAAACCCTGCAGAAGGCCACGGCGGCGCTGGAAACGGCACTGCGCGAGAAAGGCTTCGGCCTGCATCGGGTGGCCCTGCCGCCGCAGGAAGTGGGCGACACCGTCACGCTGAACATCGTCAAGTTCAATATCGCCAAGGTCGATATCGAGGGCCGCAGCATTTATGACGAGGCCAACATCCGGCGCGCCCTGCCCGACCTGCGGGAAGGCGAGAGTCCCAATTTCAGGCGGCTGGCCATCCAGACGGCGATCGCGAACGAAAACCCCAACAAGCAGGTCCAGGTGGGCTTGCGCGAGTCGGATGAGCCGGACCGGATCGACGCGACCATCACGGTGAAGGAACTTCGGCCCTGGACATTTGCGCTGGGCTTGTCCAACGCCGGCTCCAAGTCGTCGGGGCGCGACCGCGCGACCGTCTCCGGCGGGCATACCAACCTGTTCAACCTGGACCACCAGTTCGTCGGGGCCTATACGACTTCGCTGGAGCGGACGCAGGACGTCAAGCAACTGGGCCTGTCGTACAAGGTGCCGCTGTACAGCGCCGGGGGCGTGATCGGCGCCAGTTATACGAGGTCCGACGTGGTGGGTGACTTCGGCACATTTACCAGCACCGGCGCCGGCCACACCTTCGGCGGCAGCTACACCCATTACCTGCCCCCGGAGGGCGGGCGCCGCACCTACGTTTCCCTCGGCCTGGACGACAAGGTCTTCAACGCCACCGTGATCAATGACACCGTGGTCGGCGTGGACCGGCGCAGCCGGCCCGTGACCGTGGGCTACACGGCCCGCATCGAATCTGACGCGGCGTCCTGGGGCTACAACGTCGAGCTCGCCGCCAATACCGGAAGCGGCCGCAACAATGACCTGGTCTCCTACCAGAACGAAGACCCGCGCATCAGCAGCGTGCATTGGAAGGCAGTGCGCGGCGGCGTGAACTACTCGGCGCCGTTCGCACAGAGCTGGATCTGGTCGGCGCGCGGCCAGTACCAGTACAGCCCCGACGTGCTGATTTCCGGGGAGCAATTCGGCCTGGGCGGACTGGGCTCGGTACGCGGCACCAGCATCGATCGCCCCATCACCGGCGACAAAGGCCTGTCCGCCACGTTCGAAGTCAGCACGCCCGAGCTGAAGCCGGGCCTGCGCCTGCTCGGCTTTCTCGATGCGGGATGGCTGGGCAATAACAGGCCGGACGACACCAAGGGCAAGCCTTCGAGCGATCGCCTGGCCAGCGTCGGGCTGGGCCTGCGTTACGCCGGCGAGCCGTTCGCCATTTCGCTGGACTATGGCCGCCTGGTCACCGGCAGCCGCGTTCCGCTCGCCTTCAATTCCGCAGCGCCGCAACGAGGCGACGAGAGGGTCTATCTGAGCCTGTCGGTGCGTTTCTAGCCGCTGGATCTAAACTCACGGGATGGCTGGCTTGAATTCCAAAGATCCGACCCCCAGTGCGCTGACCGTGCACGGGCAGTCGCGGGTGCTCGAAATTTCCTTTTCCGATGGCGCGCATTTCCGGATCCCGTTCGAGCTCATGCGCATCTACTCGCCTTCCGCCGAGGTGGCGGGCCATGGCCCAGGCCAGGAAGTGCTGCAGACCGGCAAGCGCGAGGTCGAGCTCACGGAGCTGGAACCGGTCGGCAACTATGCGGTCCAGCCGCGTTTTTCGGACGGCCACGACACCGGGATCTTTTCCTGGGATTACCTGTACTTCCTGGGAGCGCAGCAGGAACAGCTGTGGGCCGATTACGAGCGTCGCCTGAAGGAGGCCGGCATCGACCGTGACGCCCCGATGCCCGAAAAGGCCGCGCACGGCTGCAGCCATTGACGCAGCCGGCAGTCCGGTTCCCGCATTTCGTTCCCGCTGGACGGCGCGCCGGACGGGATTGCCCTAGGATCACGGTATGAGCAGCACCCATTTTGGCTTCGAGTCCGTCGACGAGCAGGAAAAGGCGCGCCGCGTGCGCGGCGTGTTCGACTCGGTCGCCCCGCGTTATGACCTGATGAACGACCTGATGTCCATGGGGTTGCACCGCGCCTGGAAGACCTACACGGTGCTGGCGGCCAACGTGCGGCCCGGTGACCAGGTCCTGGATATTGCCGGAGGCACCGGCGACCTGGCGCTCGCCTTCGCGAAAAAAGTGGGCCCCACCGGCCGGATCGTTCACACCGACATCAACGAGGCGATGCTGCGCACCGGGCGCGACCGCCTGCTCGACGCCGGCGTGGCGCTGCCGACCTTGGTGTGCGATGCGGAAAAGCTGCCATTTGGCGGCGACAGCTTCGACCTGGTGAGCGTGGCGTTCGGGCTGCGCAACATGACGCACAAGGACGCGGCTCTGGCCGAGATGAACCGGGTCCTCAAGCCCGGCGGCAAACTGCTGGTGCTGGAGTTTTCCAAGGTCGCCAAGCCGCTGGAGAAGGTCTATGACTGGTACTCTTTCAAGGTGCTGCCGCAATTGGGCAAGCTGGTGGCCGGCGACGAGGCCAGTTACCGTTATCTGGCCGAATCGATCCGCGTGCACCCTGGCCAGGAAGAGCTGAAAGCCTTGATGAAGAAAGGTGGTTTCGGCCATGTGGACTATCACAACCTGACCGGTGGGGTCGTGGCCCTGCATGTTGGAATCAAATGCTAACGCGCGGCTGGCGCGCCTTGGAG
>DATNCF010000412.1:0-2502 GCA_035571675.1 Burkholderiales bacterium
CGCCCTGGTCCCCACGCCCTGGTCCCCACGCCCTCGTCCCCACGCCCTCGTCCCCACCTTTGTCCCCGCATTGGCCCCTAGAAGAGCATGCCATGGAAGCCATACCCCACTTTCCCGACTATCCCCCCACCCTGCCCAACATGATGGGCAACGCGGTCGAGCGCTTCGGCGACCGCGAGTTCCTCGTCGACGGTCCCGCCCGGCTCACCTATCGCCAGGCCGACGCGGCCTCGGCCCACCTGGCGCGCGGCCTGCTTGCGCTGGGCGTGGGCAAGGCCACGCGCGTGGCCGTGGTGCTTCCCGACTGCGCCGACTGGGTGCTGGCATGGTGGGCGGCGGCGCGCATCGGCGCGCTCACCATTCCGCTGTCCACCTTTTTCCAGGCCAAGGAACTGGGCTGGGCGCTGAAGGAAGCGGATGTCGACACGCTCATCATCGTGTCCAGTTTCCTCGGCCGCGACTACGTCGAACGCCTGGAGCGCGCCGTGCCCGGCCTGGCCGAGCAGCGGGGCACCCGCATTGCCGTGCCCGGCCATCCATACTTGCGCAACGTGGTGGTGTTCGGCGACTGCAGCCGCCCCTGGGCCATCAAGGGCGCCGCGGCGCTGCGCGCGCTGGCCGACGCCACCCCGGCCATGGATGCCGCCTTTCTAGCCGAAGTTGAACGGCAGGTGTATCCCGCGGATCTGTTCATCGGCATCTGCACTTCGGGCAGCACCTCCCAGCCCAAGATCGTGGTGCACACCCACGGCAGCGTGATCCGCATCAGCCACGCCTTCCTCGACAGCTCCCTCGGACAGATGAGCCCCGATGACCGCAACTACTCGGGCATGCCGCTGTTCTGGCTGGGCGGGCTGAACGCCAACCTGTTCCCCGCGATTTTCAAGGGGGCGTGCATGGTGTTCGCGCCCAGCCCCAAGCCGGAGAACGTGCTGGATGTGATCGTGCGCGAGAAAGTGACGCGCGCCATGATGTGGCCGGTGCAGTACAAGCCGCTCACCGACCTTGCGGCCTCGCGCGGCATCGACCTCACGCCCACGATGCACCACCTGCACGTGCAGCGCGCCGACGGCAGCACCATCCCGCCCGAGCGGCGCATTGTCTCGCTGCTCGGCATGACCGAGTCCTTCGGCCCTCACGGCCAGGGCACCTGGGACGAAGAGCTGCCGGAAAAGAACGGCGGCACCTTCGGCCGCAGGCTGCGCGGCGTCGAGCGCAAGATCGTGGACCCCCGGACGCGCAGGGAACTGCCGCCGCGCCAGGACGGCGAGCTGATGATCCGCGGCTTTTCCATGATGCAGGGCTACTACAAGCGCGAGCGCGCCGATACCTTCGACGCCGACGGCTGGTTCGCCACCGGCGACACCTGCGCCATCGACGAGGACGGCCACCTGTACTTCCGCGGCCGCCTGGGCGACATGATCAAGACCACGGGCGCCAACGTGTCGCCGCTGGAAGTCGAGGCCGTCATGATGACCTACCCCGGCGTGGCCGAGGCCGTGGTGGTTGGCCTGCCGGACCCGGAACGCGGCGAGCGCGTGGCGGCGGTGGTCATCGCACGCGAGGGCGAAAGCGTGGATCCGCACGACCTGAGGCGGCGCATGCTCGAGGACATGTCCTCGTACAAGGTGCCAAAGGACCTGTTCGTCATGAAGTACGACGAGGTGCCGCGCACCACCACCGGCAAGGTGCACCGCATCCAGCTGAAGGAACTGCTGGCCAGGCGGCAGGCCTAGCCCGGCGAGTTCACACGCCCAGCCGGTCGATCAGGCACTGGTAGGGATAGCGCGCCGCAGTGTCGTTCGGATCGAAGTCGCGGTGGGCGGCGCGGATGGCTTCGACCGCGGCGGTGCGCAGCTTGTCCAGCCTGGCTTCGTCGGCGGCGACGAAATTCTCGATCGAGGCTCCGCTGAAGCACACGTCGAAGCGCCGCGAACGCCCGGCATTCCACACGCAGGCCACGATGGCCGGATCGGTCTTGACGAAGCGCAACTGCGCGAATTCCAGCGAGATGTCGGGCTGGGTGTCGCCCAGGGCCTGTTTCACAATGCCGGTCAGGAATTCGCGCACGGCGCCTTCGGTGTATTCCATGTCGTCCTCTTCTGGGCCCCGGGCGCGCGCCGGGGCGGTCAATGAGGGCGCCATCCTAACATCCGCCCGGGCTATTCCTCTGCGGCCGGCGGCGGGGTCGCGCCCGGCAGGGGCAGCAACACGATGAACTCGGCGCCCATGCCGGGTCCTTCGCTGCGCGCCTCGATGCGCCCGTCGTGCAATTCCACGATTTGCTGCGCCAGGCTGAGGCCCAGGCCCAGGCCGCCGTGCTTGACGTCCTGCCCGGGGCCAAGCTGCTCGAACATCTGGAACACCCGCCACAAGTCCTCGGGTGAGATGCCGATGCCGGTGTCCCTGACGCTCATCCTGGCGTATGTTCCGTCGCTGCGCGAAGCGATGTCGATGCGCCCGCCGGCGGCGGTGAACTTCAGGGCGTTGCCGATCAGGTTG
>DATNCF010000413.1:0-2370 GCA_035571675.1 Burkholderiales bacterium
CCGCCTCCCTGGCCGTGGGCACATTGGGCGTCAGCGGCGAGCGCTGGTCGTTGGCCGTGAACAGCAGCTTGATGTTTCCGTTGTCGATATTTCCGCGGAATGACACCGGGCCGTCCATGCCGGCGTGCACCGTGCCGGTCAGGATGTCGCGGTAGGCCTCAGGACCCTTGTAGCCGATTTCCACCATGTCGATGCCGGCGCGCTGCGCGAACAGCGCGAAGCCGATTTTTTGCGTGGGCACGAGGTGGAAGTAGTTGAGCTTGCCCGGATTGGCCTTGGCGTAGGCAATGAACTCCTGGGCCGTGTTCACCGGCAGCTTGCCGTTGACCACCAGGAAAAAGCCGAACTTGTAGATGTGGACCACGGGCGCCATGACCTTGAGGAAGTCCCACGGCATCGATTTATGCAGCGCCGGCGCCATGTTGCCGCCGTTGATGCACAACAGCGAATGACCGTCCGCGGGTGACGACAGCACTGCTTCCACGGAAATCAGGTTGTCGCCGCCGGGCTTGTTTTCGACGAACACCGATTGGCCGACGCGCTGCGACAGTTCGTCGGCGTAGATGCGGCACAGCACGTCGGCAGGCGATCCCGCGCCCACTGATGTGACCATACGGATGGGTCGCGTGGGCCAGGCCTGGCCCCAGGCCTGCGCAGCGCAGGCCACCGCGACGGCGGCCAGGATGAATTGCAGAAATTTTCCGGTGCGACGCATGTTTCCTCCTTTGGGTAACCAGAAACACTTTGTTTTTACATCCACGCCCTGCGCTTCAGCAACACTCGCAACGCTTCAGCACGTCTTAGTACCCTTCTCGTCCCCCTGCAACGAAAGCGTCTTGGAATGCGCATAGGTGTGCACCGCCTCCGCACCTGCCCGCCTCAGACCGGCGGCCAGGGCAGCGTCGAGTCGTCGAGTTCCGGCACGAGCTCGGCGTCGAAACGCCGCGCCAGGTCGTCCACGTCCCAGGTCTTCTCCGCGCGGATGGTCTTGCCGTAGCTGCGGTCGCGCAGGTGCGTGACCTGGTAGCCCACCACGCAGAAGGCCTGGCCCTGCACCCGGGCGGCGCGCTCGCCGAGCAGAAAGGCCACGAAGGGCGCCACGTTGGCCGGATCGCGCCAGGTGCCGGCGGCGAGGTCGCTTTTCAGACCCAGGCCCTGCGCCTTGGTTTGCTTGGTGTTGACGTTGGCCGCGCCGGACCTGGTCTCCGCCTTCACGTCGTCGGTGAGAATGCCCCAGCGGGTGTAGATCTCGTCGGTCATGCGCGTGGCCGCGCCGGGCAGCACGGCGTTGACCCGGATGCCGAAGCCGCGCAACTCGCGCGAAGCCGTGCGCATGAAGCCCAGCACGCCCGCCTTGGCGGTGTTGTAGGCAATGGCCTCGGGCGGCGTCATGTAGGCTGCCGCCGAGGAAAAATGCACCATGCTGCCGCTCTTCCGCGCCTGCATGACGGGCGCCGCGGCGCGCGTGCAGCAGAAGTGTCCGCGCAGGTGCGAGGCGATGACGTCGTCCCATTCCTCGTCCGTCATTTCCCATAGCGGCCGCTGGTTGTAAAGGCCGGCGGCGCACACTAGGCCGTCGAGCCGGCCGTAGTGGTCGCGCGCGGCCTCGACCATGCGCTTCGCGCCCGCCGCCGTCGCGATGTTCTCGGCGCAGGCCGTGGCGCTGCCACCCGCCGCGCGGATTTCCTCGGCCACGGTTTCGGCCGGGCCGGCGGAGCCCGTGGCCAGCGTGCCCAGCGCGCCCCCGAAGTCCGTGACCACGACCTTGCCGCCCTCGGCCGCGACGCGCTGCGCAATGGCGCGCCCGATGCCGCGCCCCGCCCCGGTGACCGCGACCACCTTGCCTTCAAGCGATTTCATTGTTCTCCTCCATCCTTCGCGATTCTTGGCGGACTTCCCCGTGCCTGAATATACTCCCAGTGAACTTGCCGCCAGGCAGTCGCCTCCACCGTCGGCCTGTTCGAATTGATGGAAGTCCGAAAGGAGAGGACATGCACAAGAACCTGCCCATGGACCCGGAACTGGCGCCGGCGTACGAAGCCTGGCGCAGCGCCATGAAGGGCGGCATCGACCTGAACGACATTCCGGCCACGCGCAAGCTCATGGCTGAACTCGCGTCCAAGCTGCCCAAGCCCGACCCGGTGCCCGGCATCCGCGTCCAGGACATGCACGCGTCCGCCCCCAAGGGCGGGAAGGACGTGCTGGTGCGCATCTACCGCCCCGAGGATAACGCCCGGGTGCCGGCGGTGCTCTGGATACACGGCGGCGGCTACGTGCTGGGCGACATTGAGCGCGACCACGCCACCTGCATGAACCTGGCCAAGTTCGCCAACTGCCTGATCGCCTCGGTCGACTACCGCCTCGCCCCCG
>DATNCF010000414.1:0-6452 GCA_035571675.1 Burkholderiales bacterium
GCCGCCTGGGCCGGCTGGAACTCGTGGCCAGCAACGACGTTCGCGACTGGCGCATCGAGCGCCTGGTGCTGGCCGCTCCCGAAGCCACGTTCAGCGCCGACGGCACCTGGCAAAGCTGGGCGGCGCGGCCGAGCATTTCACTCAACATCAAGCTCGATGTGTCGGACGCCGGCAAGTTCATGGACCGCATGGGCTTCCCCAAGACCCTGCGCGGCGGCACGGCCAAGCTGGAAGGCCGCGTGGGCTGGGCGGGCAGCCCGCAGTCGCTCGACTACGGCACCTTGACGGGAAACCTCAGCCTGTCGGCGCAGCGCGGCCAGTTCCTCAAGGCCGATCCCGGCGTGGCCAAGTTGCTGGGGGTGCTGTCCTTGCAGTCGCTCGCCTCCCTCGACCTGCGCAGCCTGTTCTCGGAAGGCTTCGCCTACGATTCCATCGAGGGCACGGCGGTGATCTCCAAAGGCGTGCTCAACACCGAGGATTTCCGCATGCAGGGCGCGCCCGCCCAGGTGAGCATGAAAGGCAGCGTGGACCTGGCCAAGGAGACGCAGAACCTGCACATGCGCGTGGTGCCGGCGCTGGGCGGCGGAGCGTCCACGCTCACCGCCGTGGCCCTGGCCAACCCGGCGCTGGTGCTGCTGCTGCCCATCATCAACAAAATCCTCAAGGATCCGCTGGGCCAGATATTCGCCCTGGAATACGATGTCACCGGCAACTGGAACGATCCCAAGGTGCAGCGCACCAAGGTGGACGCACCGGCGGCGCAGTCCGCGGCTCAGTGACTCAGCGATGAAGACGATGACGAAGACGATCACGATGATGGAGAGCCCATGAGCCAAGGCAAGTTCAAGGTGGCCGCGGTGCAGATGGTATCGGCGCCGGAAGTGGAAACCAACCTGGCGCGCGCCGACGCCCTGCTGGGCGAGGCCGCGGCGCAGGGCGCGGTGATCGCCGGCCTGCCCGAGTATTTCTGCATTCTCGGCCGGCGCGATGCGGACAAGGTGGCGGTGCGCGAGCCCGACGGCAAGGGGCCCATCCAGCAGTTCCTTGCCGCCGCCGCCAGAAAGCACAAACTGTGGCTGGTGGGCGGCACCGTCCCGCTGGAAAGCCCCGACCCCGGCAAGGTGAAGAACAGTTGCCTGGTGTTCGACCCCACAGGCCGGCGCGTGGCGCGCTACGACAAGATTCATTTATTCGGCTTCGACAACGGCACCGAACGCTACCAGGAAAGCCGCAGCATCGAGCCGGGCGCAGAACCGGTGCAGGTGCAGACGCCCTATGGCCGCATGGGCCTGTCGGTGTGCTACGACCTGCGCTTTCCCGAGCTCTACCGCAGCTTCGGCGCGGTGGACATGATCTGGGTGCCGTCGGCCTTCACCGCCACCACGGGCAAGGCGCATTGGGAAACCCTGCTGCGCGCCCGCGCCATCGAGAACCTCGCCTACGTCATCGCGCCGGCCCAGGGCGGCCGGCACGCCAATGGACGCGATACCCACGGACATAGCATGGTGATCGATCCGTGGGGACAAGTCCTCGCGGAGCGAGCCGAGGGCGAGGGTGTGGTGGTGGCGGAAATCGATCCATCAGAAACCGCAACAAGGCGCGCCAGTTTGCCGGCGCTTGACCACAGAGTGCTTTAAGTTCCACTCGGAACCCTCGAACTTTTAGGAAAAGAATCCGGCGGCATTCACACGCCATTCGGCCGGAGCGGGGCGGTCGCTTGCCTCCGGTAGAATGACCCCCATATACCACCGTACCCTCCTCTGGGATATTCATGAACGCACCGGACAGCCTGTTCCACACGGCCAATTCGTTTCTGCTGACGCCCAACGATCTTGAAATGTCCAAGCTGGATAAGGTCTTTGGGTCGATGCTGACGCATCGCCTCGATTATGCCGATCTCTATTTCCAGTATTCGCGCAACGAGGGCTGGAGCCTGGAAGAGGGCATCGTCAAGTCGGGCAGCTTCAGCATCGAGCAGGGCGTAGGCGTACGCGCGATCAGCGGCGAAAAGACCGCCTTTGCCTATTCCGACGAAATCAGCCTGCCCGCCATTCTCGATGCCGCCAATGCCACGCGCGCCATCGCCGCGCAGGGCGGCAACGCCAGCCCGGTCGCGGTGCGAAACGGAAATGCGCTGCGTCCGCTGTACCCGGGCGTGGACCCGCTGGCTTCGGTGTCCGACACCGAGAAGGTGCGCCTGCTCGAGACCCTGGAGAAGCTGTGCCGCGACAAGGACAAGCGCGTGTCGCAGGTGATGGCCAGCCTGGGCGGCGAATACGAAGCCATCCTGGTGGCGCGTTCCGACGGCCACATCGCCGCCGACGTGCGGCCGCTGGTGCGCCTGTCGGTGCAGGTCATCGCCGAGGACAACGGACGCCGTGAAACCGGCTCGGCCGGCGGCGGCGGGCGCACCGACTACCGATACTTCACGCCCGAGCGCCTGGCCGAGTACGCCGAGCAGGCCGTGTCGCAGGCGCTCACCAACCTGCAGTCGCGTCCCGCGCCCGCCGGCACCATGACGGTGGTGCTGGGACCAGGCTGGCCCGGCATTCTCTTGCACGAGGCCATCGGCCACGGCCTGGAGGGCGACTTCAACCGCAAGGGCAGTTCGGCCTTCTCGGGCCGCATCGGCCAGCGCGTGGCGGCCAAGGGCGTGACTGTCGTGGACGACGGCACGCTGCCCGACCGGCGCGGGTCGCTGTCCATCGACGACGAGGGCAATCCCACGCAGTGCACCACGCTCATCGAGGACGGCGTGCTGCGCGGCTACATCCAGGACAGCCTCAACGCCCGCCTCATGGGCGTGCCCGTCACCGGCAACGGCCGCCGCGAATCCTTCGCGCACGTGGTCATGCCGCGCATGACCAACACCTACATGCTGAACGGCGACAAGTACCCGAAAGAGATCATTGGGTCAGTGAAAAAAGGCTTGTACGCCGTGAACTTCGGCGGCGGACAGGTGGACATCACCAGCGGCAAGTTCGTGTTCTCGGCCTCCGAGGCCTACATGATCGAGAACGGCAAGGTGACCTATCCGGTGAAGGGGGCCACGCTGATCGGCAACGGGCCGGATGCGCTGACGCGGGTGAAGATGGTGGGCAACGACATGAAGCTGGATACGGGGGTTGGGACTTGCGGGAAGGAGGGGCAGAGCGTGCCGGTGGGGGTGGGGCAGCCGACGCTGCGCATAGACGGACTGACGGTGGGCGGGACGGCCTAGCATGGCCGCGCGATCCGATAGACTTTTTCGCTGCTAAGCGAATCTTAGTGTAGATTACGCAGTCTTTTCCAGGGGCGCGAGCCATGGCAAATACACGTCAAATGACGGCAATCATAGAGCGCGAAGGCGATGGATATGTGTCCCTTTGCCCCGAGCTTGATATTGCAAGCCAAGGGGGAAGTATCGAGGAGGCGCGGGCGAATCTGACTGAAGCGCTCGAGTTATTCTTCGAAACGGCCGATCAGGCCGAAATCAAGGCGCGCCTTCACGATGAGGTATTCGTGACGCGCGTCGAGGTCGCGGTTGGGTAGACTGAAAGTCTTCTCAGGCAGGGAACTCATCCGGCTTTTGGAACAGCAGGGGTTCTCCACGGCGCGGCAGCGCGGCAGCCACGTTGCCATGCAAAAGCTCGTCGAAGGGCGAACAGTGACCGTCCCGGTGCCGCTGCACGACGAGATAAAAATCGGCACCCTCCAGTCGATCATCAGGCAGTCCGGTCTGGCGCGATCGGTATTCGAGGTCGATTAAGACCTCCGCCGCTGTTGTCGGCTCAGAGATTGGCGCCATGATCAGCCAGAAATTGACCGTAACCCAAGGACGCTCGACAAGATTTATTAGCGAGGACTATTCGAGGGCACCTAAACTGGTTGTTCAGAATTCAGATGGATTGATCTGCCGTGTGACTGAGTGGGGAATGGCGGCCTCAGATTCCGGATACACCGTCAAACTATACAAGCGCTGGCCGATGCTTCCTTTCCTTGAAAGGGAGCTTTACAGTGTCGTGGTCAACGAGACAAATCTGACGTCGCTGCCAAGAAGTGCATCTTGTTCAAGCGTCCTCTCAGCCGCCGCGACAACTGATTAGGCCCCCTGCCTGGCCCCTTTTTGCGTTGCACGGCAATCCATTTTTCCTGGCGGCCTCAGCTAAGCGATCCCAAGGATGAGATGGTGCTGGAAACCACTCAACTCCCAAGCCGACGCTCTCGTGACTTTTAACCAGGCCGATTTCGAGCCGGCTTGCCGGAATCTCGGCGTGAAGTTGCTGTTTCCGTCGGAGTGCTTGAACCTGCTAAGGAAGCGATTATGAGCAATTACGCCTTGCGTATTCCCGATTCTCTTTTCGAGTTCGCAAAGAAATGCGCGAAAGAGGATAACGTTTCGCTGAATCAATTCATCGTGCTGGCGCTTGCCGAAAAGGTGTCGTCACTGAAAACAGCGGAATTCTTCGAAGAAAGGGTTGCCCGGGCGCGCCCGGTGAGGTTGGAAAAAATCTTGGAGAAAGCGGTGGATCATCCGACCGTTCCCGGCGATGAACTGCCTGCGAGTTGGAAAGGATTTCCAAAAAAACGCAAGCGCGTCCAGTTAGGCCGCCAAGCCAATATGGTTTGCTTGGCCCTTCTTCTTGACGATTTCGACTCTCACTAGGAGATCATCATGTCACGCCTATTCAACCCGCCGCATCCCGGAGTTGTGCTGCAGGAATATCTGTCGGAAGGTGTCGGCGTATCCGAAGCCGCCAGGAAGCTGGGCGTGTCCCGTCAGGCGCTCTCCGCCATCTTCAACGGGCGGTCCGGCATCAGCGCGGAAATGGCCATGAGGCTGTCGAAGGCGCTAGGCACCAGTGCGGACCTTTGGCTGGGTATGCAGATGCAGCATGATCTGTGGCAGGCGAAGCGGAATCCCCCCAAAGGTGTTCAGAAACTCGCGGCTTGATTGAGTGTGCCATGGCAACACCGCATGACGCGTATGCAGTAGCCGTAAAGACCGCTTTCTATCGGCGCTTTTTCCGCCTTGAGCAGAAAACGATCGAGATTGCCGTCTTGATTCCGGAAGCCGATTGGCGCCCGCTAAAGGCGCCTTGGTGGCGGGGGAAAGACGTTTGCATCATTGGTGCGGACCTCGATGGCAACTTTCTTTTGCGACACTGTGATGGGACCGTTAGGTATTGGAACCATCGGGAAGGAACGGATACCGTTCTGGCGCCTAGCGTGCGGGCGTTTGCAACCCAATTGCAAGAATAGGGCCCGCGCGCTGAATTGCGTTCACGACCGTTGGGGGGGTGCTATTGCAGCATGAACGTCTCGTACTCCAGCCGCGCCAGCTTGTGCTCCAGCAGCCGCATCGCCACCAGCACCGTCACCAGCAACGCCACCGCAAATCCATAGCCGTAGAAAGCCGCCCCAAGCTGCAGCGTTGCCGCTGTCAATCCTAAATTCAATATCAAGAACAGCGCCGTCAAGAACATCACATAAGCGCGCTTGTCCAGGTAGAAGAAGATGTTGAGCAGGCCGAGCAACACCACTTGCAATCCCGCGGCGACGACGTCTACATACAGCAACGATAAATAAAGCTCGGAAATTCCAGCCAGTCTTAATAATGCCGGGCCAGCCACAAACACGATTAGTACCGCGATCGACTGTATTTTTATGATTTCAAATAAAGCCTGCCGTATGGTGAACACCATTTCGTCGCGCATCTGCTCGATGTAGTCCAGCGACCCGCCCTCGCGCACCGAGTTGTAAAACTTGTGAAAGTACTCCACGAAGTCGGTCTCGATTCGCACCAGGAACACCGCCATGCCGGGGATGATGGCGAGGTAGGCGAGGAACACGGGCAGGTCGTAGATGAGCGAGGCGCGCAGCGGGCCGATCACTTCCTGGCCGGTGTCCGGGAAGTACCAGAACAGCAGCTTGTCGGCCCATACCCCGAGGTTGTAGAACAGGCCGGTGGCCATGAGCGTGGGGTACATGGCCCCTTGCTTCGCGAAATCGAAGGCGATGAAGCGGTCGGAGGGGTAGTTGCGCAGCGTCAGCGTGATCATGCCCGTGAGCAGCACGAAGTGGCCGATCACGAAGCCGAGCAGCAGGCCCTCCAGCCCGCTCTTGCGCAGCACCAGCGCCGCGGCCACGGTGATGGCGTAGCCCAGGGCGAACAGCCACACGATTTCCTTGTACTGCTTCATGCCCGACAGGAACAGCGTCGCCACCCAGATGCAGCACATGATGACGAAGGCCGACAGCAGCAGGATGCGGTAGGCGTCGCTTTCCTGCGGAAACAGCAGCAGCACCGCCGCCATGCCCAGCACGCCCGACACCGCCATGACCATGAGCAGCAGGCCGTTGAAGTTGGGCAGCACCAGGCCGTCCTTCTTCTCGTACAGCCGGTCGGCGATGAAGCGCGTGAAAGCGAGCTGCACCGTGCCGGTGAGCACGAGCGAGGTCACCATGATGTA
>DATNCF010000415.1:0-7297 GCA_035571675.1 Burkholderiales bacterium
GAACTGGTGGATCTGGTACAGGTCGATCCAGTCCGTGCCCAGGGCGCGCAGGCTGTCCTCCAGCGCGCGCATGATGTGCACGCGCGACTGGCCGACGTCGTTTGGCCCTGGACCCTTGCGCGCATGCACCTTGGACGACACCAGCACGTCCTTGCGGCGGGCGCCCAGCGACTTGCCGAGCATGGTCTCGGCCTGGCCGCCGCCGTAGACGTTGGAAGTGTCGAACAGGTTGACGCCCACGTCGATGGCCGCGGCCACCATGCGGTCGGCCTCCGCCTGGGTGATGCTTTCGCCGATGTTGGCCTTGCCGAAGCCGATGGTGCCCAGGGCCAGCGGGCTGACGAACAGGCCGGTGCGGCCGAAGCGGCGGTATTTCATCGTGCGCTCATGCGGTGGCCGCCTTGCGGGTCATGGCGGCCTGCGGGCCGCGCGGCTCGGCCACGTCGTCCAGCTCGATGCGCAGCATTTCGCGCCGGAAGCCGGAGTAGTCGTTGACGGCGTAGTGCTGGCAGCAGCGGTTGTCGATGAGGCCCAGTGCGCCCTGGCTCCAGCGGAAGCGGCAGGTGAAATCGGGCCGCGCGGCGTGGACATTGAGGTAGTCGAGTATGGGCCGGCTTTCCTCCACCGTCATGCCGTCGAAGCGCACGGCGAAGTCGCCGCTGATGTACAGGAGCCTGCGGCCGGTCTCGGGATGCACGCGCACCAGCGGGTGCGGCGTCTCGCGCGCAAGGTAGGCCTGCAGCTCCTCGGGCGTGATCCTGACGATGTTGTCCGTGCCCTCCTGCCGGGTGAGGCTCTTGCCCGTAAAAGCGCCTGCCGGGCTGTGCATCACCGTCAACCCGTCGCACAGGGTCTTCATGCCGTCGGACAGCGCGTCGTAGGCCAGGTGCAGGTTGGAGAACAGTGTGTCGCCGCCCCAGGCGGGGGAGGCGATGGAATAGAGCATGATGCCGGCGATGGGCCGCGGCTTCACCACCTGGTCCATGTGCCAGCGGTCGCCGTAGTTGCGCGAGCCCGCCGGAGCCTCGGCATGCCGCACCATGCGGTGCACGTAGCGGGTGTCCGCAATGGGTTCGACGTAGGGCGTGATGGTGAGCGGCCCCAGGCGCAGCGCGAAGGCTTCCATCTGCTGCGCGGTGAGGTGCTGCCCACGGAAGAACACGGCGTGGAATTGCAGCCAGGCGCGGCGGATTTCACGCAGCGCCTCGTCATCCACGTCGGCGAGATCCACGCCGCCGATCTCGGCGCCCAGGGCGCCGGCCAGGGGATGGACCTGGATGCGGCGGTAACCGGAGTCTCCGGCGTCAACGCTGTTCACTGCTCCTCCTTGCTCGCGCGGCCCGCGGGCCTTGCGCTGTTCGATGTCCAATCATGCGCCCGCGCGCATGTTGCCGCAACTTCAACCCGTGACGGTCTGGATGAAACGTTCAAGCACGGGCGAGGCGTCGCCCTTGCGCCAGATCAGGTGCATGGACAGCGGCACCGAGAATTCGGCGATGCGGCGCAGCACCACGCCGGGCGTCTCGCCGCGCTGCAGGTCGTCGACAAAACACACGCCCATGCCGGCCGCCACAAGGTTGAGGCGCGCCTCGGCCGTGTTCTGCTCGGCCACGATGTGCGGCGTCAACCCGCCCTTGCGGCAGGCCGCGATCATGCGGTCGTAAATGGTGGCGCGGGTGCGGTCGTAGGGCGTGGGCGTTCCTTCCCCTCCGTGCCGCGTGCGGCGCGTGGTCCAGATGAAATGCTCCTCGGCGAGGTCGCGCAGCCGCAGGTTGCGGCGCTTGGCCAGCGCATGGCCCTCGGGCATGGCGAGCAGGAAGTCGTGGCTGAACACGGCGCGCGCCGCGATGCCGGCGAGGCCCGACAGCGGGCCGTAAATGAAGCCGGTGTCGATCTCGCCCGCCTGCAGCGCGTCGATCTGCTCGGCCGACACCATGGGCGCGAGCGCCAGTTCCACGCCGGGGCGTTCGGCGCGGAAGGCGTTCAGCCAGCGCGGCACCTTGGGGTGGCGCACCGCCACGCCGCTGATGGCCACGCGCAGCGTGCCCAGTTCGCCGCGCTGCATGCGCTGCGCCCGCGCCAGCGCGCGCTCGTACTCGGCCAGCAGCCGAGCCGCGTCATCGCGCAACGCCTGCCCGGCATGCGTGAGGCGCACGCCGCCGGGCTGGCGCTCGAACAGCGTGGTGCCCAGCTCGGACTCGAAATCCTGTATGCGCCGCGACAGCGCCGACTGAGTCATGTGCAGCCGCGCCGCGGCGCGCTTGAAGTGCTGCTCCTCGGCGACGGCGAGGAAAAAGGGCAGGTGACGAATGCTGCTCATGGAAATTGGCCAGGTCGGTGTTGTAAGGACGATATCGCGCCGCCGGGCGGCCTGACCGCGTCCAGGCGAGCGCGGTCCTGGAATGCCCGGGCTTGTTGCATAAATTCGATCATCTTACATAAGAAATAGCATTGGCCGCATCAGGTACGCGCGCCTATACTTTGTTTTATTCCATGACGTGACACCGAGGAGCGGGAGATGGGCTACAAGGTCATTTCGGCGGATTCCCACATTGTCGAGCCGCCGCACATCTGGCAGAAATACCTCGATCCCGAGTTCAAGCGCTTTGCGCCCAAGGTCGTGAAGGACCCCGATGGCGGCGACGCCTGGCAGCTCGGCGAGGGCGCGGTGTCGCCCATCGGCCTGGTCACCGTCAAGCGCGGCCGCAAGTTCAGCGACCCCAGCTACAAGTGGACCGGGCTCAAGTTCGACGAAGTGAACCAGGGCGCGTTCTACGGCGAGCCGCGCTTGAAGGAACAGGACGAAGACGGCGTGGACGCCGAAATCCTGTTCGGGCCCAACCGCACCATCATGTATTTCACCGGACTGGGCAACCAGGAGTTGGCGCAAGCCGCCATTCGCGCCTACAACGACTGGATGGCCAAGGAGTTCTCGGCCGTCAACCCGAGGCGGCTGATCGGCCTCGCCATGATTCCCAATACCGGCGTCGAGTCGGCCATTGCCGAACTGCGCCGCTGCCACGCCATGGGCATGAAGGGCTGCGCCATCTGGGCCTGGCCGGCGGGCAACAGCCTGCTTGGACCGGAGGACGATCCCTTCTTCGCCGCGGCCGAGCGTTTGGGCATGCCGATCAACATCCACGTGCGCCTGCCGGGCAAGAAGGGGCTCATGGGCCAGGGCCGCGAAGGCTCCATCGCCGGCCAGGCCGTGCAGCGCAACCCGCTTATCGGCATGTCCTGCTCGGGCGTCGAGGAAATGCCCTACCTCGTGGCCGAGACCATTTTCAGCGGCCTGTTCGACCGCTTTCCCAAGCTGCAATTCATCGGGGCGGAGGTGAACATCGGCTGGGTGCCGGAAATCCTGGCCATGATGGACGACCACTACGAGCGCGACGCGCACTGGACCAGCACCCACCTGAAGAAGAAGCCGAGCGATTACTGGCGTTCCAACTGGGCGGCCACCTTCCTGGTGGACAAGTTCGGCGTGCACAACCGCCACTGGGTGGGGGTGAAGAACGCGCTGTGGTCCACGGACTATCCCCACCACCGCACCGATTGGCCCGACTCGCAGAAATTCGTCGAGGAGATGATGCAGGGCGTTCCCGCTGACGAGCGCCACCTCATGATGGCCGGCAACACCATGCGCATTTTCCACCTCGAAGACTGAGGGCTACAATCGTTTGGTTATCTCACACGGAGCAGGCCATGAATGCGCCCGGCTACCGGCTGGTCGACTCGGACATGCACTACTACGAGCCGGACGACTGCTTTACCCGGCACCTGGAGTCGCGCTACGCCCATCGCGCGCTGACCGTCGAGAAGGGCAACGACGGTCTGGGACGGGTGTATTTCTGCGGCGAGCGCGTGCGTTACTTCAGCGTCACCGCCACCGACTTCACCACGGCGCCGGGCAGCCTGCGCGGCTACCTCGACGACGGCGAGGGCCGCCCGGTCATGGAAGAGCAGGCCATCTCACCCGGCGCGACCCATCCCGAATGGGTGGGCGACCGCACCGCGCGCCTGGCGCAAATGGACGAGCAGGGCGTGGAAGCGGCCATCATGCTGCCCACGCTGGGCGTGTCGGTGGAGTACGAGTTGAACCGCGACCTCGAAGCCGGCTACGCCGCGCTGCGCGCCTTCAATCGCTGGGTGGAGGAGGACTGGGGCCTGGGCGGGGACGGGCGCATTTTCGGCGCCGCCATGCTGTCGCTCACCGACCGCGACGAGGCCATCCGCGAACTGGAGCGCGTCATTGCCGCCGGCGCGCGCTTTTTCTACCTGCGCGCCGGTCCCGTGCCCACCGAGACGCCGGGGCGCTACCGCTCCCCGGCCGATCCCTACTACGATGCCTTCTGGGCGCGCGCGGCCGAGGCCAAGGTCATGTGCATTCTGCACATCGGCAACGCCGGCTACGCCGACCTGTTTTCGAAGTATTGGAGCGAGAAGGGCGACCTGCCCTCGCACCGCCTCACCGCCTTTCAACACACCCTGTTCCAGTTCGACCGCTCGGTGTGCGACGTGCTCGCCGCCATGGTGCTGCAGAACCTGTTCGGCCGGCACCCGGGCCTGCGCGTGCTGTCCATCGAGAACGGCAGCGCCTGGGTGAGCTACCTGTTGAAGCGCATGGACAAGGCGCAGCGCGCCCAGTGGCGCGTGGACAGCATCGGCGGCAGGCTGGAGGGCAAGCCCAGCGACATTTTCCGGCAGCACGTGTGGGTGTGCCCGTTCTACGAGGACGACGTGCTGGGGCTGGTGGAAGAACTTGGCGCAGGGCGCGTGCTGCTCGGCTCCGACTATCCGCACCCCGAGGGCGTGGCGGCGCCGCGCGACTTCCTGCGCAAGCTGGAAGGCCTGCCCGAAGGCGACGTGCGCCTGGTGGCGCGATCCAACGCCGCGGCGCTGCTGGGACTGGCGGCGTGAACGCCGAGGGAGGCCAGGCGGGAGAACCTTTCAGGCGCGAGCTGCGCGCCTGGCTGGAGGCCAACCTGCCGCGCGAATGGCGCGCCCCCGGATTCTGGCACGTCATGGACGAGCAGCGCTCTTTCGACCTGCGGCGCGAATGGGAGCGCAAAAAATGCGACGCCGGCTGGGCCGGCGTCGACTGGCCGGCGCGGTACGGCGGCCGCGGCGGCAGCGTGCTGGAGCGCGCCATCTACGAAGAGGAAATGGCCCTTGCCGCCGCGCCCGAGTCGGTCAATCCCCAGATTCCCATCATCGGCCCGTCCATCCTGCTGTTCGGCGAGGAGTGGCAGAAAAAGCGCTTCCTCAAGCCCATGCTGCGCTGTGAAGAGCTGTGGTGCCAGGGCTTCTCGGAGCCCGAGGCCGGCAGCGACCTCGCCAGCCTGCGCACCCGCGCCGCCGCCGAGGGCGATCACTTCGTGCTGAACGGACACAAGATCTGGACCTCGTTCGCTGCCATCTGCGACTGGATATTCGTGCTGGCGCGCACGTCATCGGGAGCAAAGAAGCACGCAGGCATCACCCTGTTCCTGGCCGACATGAAAACGCCGGGCATCACCGCGCGCCCCATCCGCCACATGACCGGCCGGCAGGATTTCGCCGAGGTGTTTTTCGACAACGTGCGCGTGCCGGCGGAGAACGTGCTCGGCGGCGTGGACCAGGGCTGGAAAGTCATCAACGGGCTTTTGAAGGAAGAAAGGGCGGCTCGAGCCGGACAGTACGCTTTTTTCAGCCGGCATCTTCAACTGCTCGCCCGGTTCATGCGTAAATCAAGGAAAAACGGGAAACCGGCGATGGGCGACCCGGTTTTGCGCCAGCGGCTGGGACAGGTGTGCGTGGACATGGAACTGCTGCGCATCCACTCGCTGGAGACCATGCGCCACATGGCCGACGGCACCGCCGGCGACATGGACGCCCCGCTCACCAAGTTCTTCTCCGGCGAAACGCATCAGGACATGGGTGAAGTATTTGCCGATGCGGCGGGAGCAAATTGGCATTTGACATCCGATGACGGATTGCTGCGCGAATTGCAGTTCGTGTTCATGCGCTCACGGGCGGAGACCATATCCGGCGGCAGTTCGCAGATACAGCGCAACATCATCGGTGAACGGGTTTTGGGATTGCCGAGGGACTAGTGGCAGCCATTCCATCACAAGACGCTTCTTCGCTTGCAGAAGACACAGCCCAACGCTGGATAGAACGCAACTATGACTTGCGGAAAGTACTGGCGCTGACAGGAGATGAGGCCGGCGATGGTCATCCGTCCGAGATATGGAAGGCCGCATGTGAACTAGGCTGGCTCGCCGTAGTGGTGCCGGAAGTTCATGGCGGACTGGGGATGGCCTATGCGGACGCCATGGGGTTGCTGCAGGTGCTGGGACGGGGACTTCTCCCGGGACCCTGGATGTCAAACATCCTGGCCGCCGAAGCGATAAAAGCAGCGGGAACGCCTGAACAGCAAGCAAAGCTTTTGCCTGGACTGGCGAACGGAGACGTAATCGCCACGGTGGCAGGCTCGAACTTAGAGCCGCCAGCTATTCAATCCCGTGGAGATCGCCTGTCGGGGGACTGCGGTACAGTGCCCTTCGCCCGAATCTCCCAGCATTTGATCGTCCCTGCCGCCGATGAACGAGGCACCAGCCTCCGGCTGGTGGATGCAAAAGCCCCCGGAATCAAGATCACACCCATGGGTTCGGTGGATGGAACCTGGCGCCTGGACATCGTGCATCTGGACAACGTGCCCTCAGAGCAACTTGGATCACCCGAAGCATGGGATAGGTTTGTTGCCCGTGGTGCCCTGTTTACCGCGGCTGACCTGATCGGTATTGCCAGCCGCGCGATTGAAATCACCGTTGATTACGTAAAGACCCGCAAACAGTTCGACCTGCCCATCGGCGCCAACCAGGGCGTGAAACACCCCATCGTCGACGCCTACGTGGCAACGACCATGGCCCGCAAGGGGTTGCTCTATGCGGCGCAAAAATTGGACCAGGGCGCGGCGGATGCTGCTGTATATTGCTCTGTCGCCAAGGCCAAAGCAAACGATGCGGCCAGAGACGCCACATCGTCGATGATCCAGTTCCATGGCGCCATGGGCTTTACCTGGGAACATACCGCGCACCTGTTCTTCAAGCGCGCCAAACGCCAGGAATACGAATTCGGCGACACGCCCTGGCACCGCGACCGCGTGGCCGGCCACTGGCTGAACGAGGCACTATGACCATCACGCTGCCCGCTTACGAATCCATAAAGGTTGCAAGCGCCGATGGGGTGGGTGTGGTCACGATCGACCGCCCGCCGCGCAATGCCCTGGTGCCCACCACCATGCTGGAAATCC
>DATNCF010000416.1:0-4143 GCA_035571675.1 Burkholderiales bacterium
TCCTCGTCCTGGCACCAGTCGAGCAGCCGCCTGGAGTAACGGTAGTTGTTTTCCATCATGTAGCGCCCATCGGACTCCATGGTGTCCGAACAGGCGCCCTGGTGGAACAGCGGGTCGACCGCCCCGTCGAAGGCGCCCTCCCGCACCCGGTCGAGAAAATCGTGCTTGTCCAGGTAGTCGGACACGTCCACGGCCGCCAGGTTGGCGAACTTCTCGGAACGCTGCAGGTTGTCCACGGCGAGGATGTTGCGCTCGCCGCGCTCGTTGAGGGCGCGGATCAGGTTGGACCCGACGAAACCGGCCGCGCCGGTGACCACGTAGTACATTCTGGCCTTCTTCCTAGTCTTCCTCGATGGCGCGCCGCAGCTCTTCTACGTCCACGGTCGCCGTTCCCAGTTTACCCACCACAATGCCCGCCGCCAGGTTGGCCACGCGCATCGCCTCTTCCATGGACGCGCCCGCGGCCAGCATGGCGCCCAGCGCGGCGATGACGGTATCGCCGGCGCCGCTCACGTCCGCCACTTCGCGCGCCCGGGTGCCTTCGTGCCGCACCGAACCCTTGCGGAACAGCGTCATGCCGCCGGCGCCCAAAGTGACCAGGACCGCATCCAGGCGCAGGTCCTGCCGCAGCGCCTGGGCCTTCTCCTCCAGCTCCGCTTCGGAGCGCCAAGCCCCGGTGACCTTCTCCAGCTCGTCGCGGTTGGGCGTGATAAGCGTGGCGCCGGCGTAGCCGCTGAAATCGATGCCCTTGGGATCGACCAGCACCGGCTTGCCCGCGGCGCGGGCGAGCTCGATCATGCGCGCGATGTGCGCGAGGCCGCCCTTGCCGTAGTCGGACAGGATGACGGCGTCGCAGCCGCCCAGCAGGCGCTCGTAGTCGGCCAGCTTGTCTGCCAGCACCTCGCGGCTCGGGGCGGTCTCGAAGTCGATGCGAATCAATTGCTGCTTGCGGCCGATGACGCGCAGCTTCACCGTGGTGGAAATGCTGGAATCTTCCAGGAGATACGCATCGATGCCGTGCTGACGAACCAGTTCGGCGAGGTTTTTCCCCGCCTCGTCGTCGCCCACCACTGAAAGCAGCATGGCCTTGGCGCCCAGGGAGGACAGATTGCGGGCCACGTTGGCGGCTCCGCCCGGACGCTCTTCGCTGTGGTTGATCTTGACGATGGGGACGGGAGCTTCGGGTGATATGCGTGTGACGTCGCCAAACCAATAACGGTCAAGCATGACGTCGCCGACGATCAGGACTTTAGCTTTCGTCAGAGCAGGCAACGAAATGGGCGATGATTTTGTTTCGCGCTTCAAAGGGTCATCTGCAGATGGTTGATTTTCAACAAGCCGGGCCTTCCCTCTCCCCAACCCCTCTCCCAAGGAGGAGAGGGGCTTGAAACCGGCTCCGTCGCTCCCCTTCCCCCCCAGGGAGAAGGGGCCCGGGGATGAGGGCAACGAGAAAGAACTTCAAGCAACGGCGCCTTGAAATTTAGCCCTGCGCTCTTCCAATAGGATGGTACTCCAAGCCATGCTGCCGCACGTCTTCGGGGAAATACAGGTTCCGCCCATCGATGATGACCGGCGACTTCAGCTTCGCCTTCAAGTCCGCAAAATTCGGGCTGCGGAATTCCTTCCACTCGGTCACGATCAGCAGCGCATCGGCCCCGCCCACCGCCTCCATGGGCGACGTCGCATAGCGTATCCTGTCCCCGAAAATCTTCTTGGTCTCTTCCATGGCCACCGGGTCATACGCCACTACTTGAGCTTGCCGTTCCAGCAGTTCTTTTATTAATTCTCTGCTCGATGCTTCGCGCATGTCGTCGGTGTTGGGCTTGAAGGCCAGGCCCCATACGGCGAAGGTTCGCCCGGACAGCTTTTCCCCGAACCGCTTCACCACCTTCTTCCCCACCACCTTTTTCTGGTCGTCGTTCACGGCTTCCACCGATTCCAGGATGCGCATGCGCGAGCCCGTCGATTCGGCGGTGCGCATCAGCGCGCGCACGTCCTTGGGAAAGCACGAGCCGCCGTAGCCGGCGCCCGGGTAGAGGAAGTCGTAGCCGATGCGCGGGTCCGAGCCGATGCCCTTGCGCACGTGCTCGATGTCGGCGCCCAGGCGCTCGGCCAGGTTGGCGAGGTCGTTCATGAAGGAGATGCGCGTGGCCAGCATGGCGTTGGCGGCGTACTTGGTCAGCTCGGCCGAGGGCACGTCCATGACGATGATGCGCTCGTGGTTGCGCTGGAAGGGCGCGTACAGGGCGCGCATCATCTGGGTGGCGCGCTCGTCCCCGCTGCCGATGACGATGCGGTCAGGGCGCATGAAATCCTCGATGGCGGCGCCCTCCTTGAGGAACTCCGGATTGGAGACCACGCTGAACGGCTGGTCGGCGCCGCGCGCCTTCAGCTCCTCGGCCACGGCCGAACGCACGCGCTCGGCCGTGCCCACGGGCACCGTGGACTTGTCCACCACCAGCTTGTAGCCGCTCATGTGGCGGCCGATGTTGCGGGCCGCGGCCACCACGTGCTTGAGGTCAGCCGAGCCGTCCTCGTCGGGCGGGGTGCCCACGGCGATGAACTGGATGTCGCCGTGGGCCACGGCCTCGGCCACGTCGGTGGTGAAGCGCAGCCGGCCGGCGGCGGCGTTGCGCTTCACCATGTCCTGCAGGCCCGGCTCGTGGATGGGGATGCCGCCCTGTTTCAGGACGGCGATTTTCTTCTGGTCCACGTCCAGGCAGATGACGTCATTGCCCACTTCGGCGAAACAGGCGCCGGTGACCAGGCCCACGTAGCCGGTGCCCACCATGGTGACTTTCACGATACCGCTCCTACAAGTTGAGAATTCATCGCGCCGCTCGTTTTCCCGCTCATTTTCCGATTACGGCGCCAGTTCGTATTCCTCGGCGCGCTTGGGCGGATAGGTCTCCCATCCGCCGCAGGCCGGGCAGTGCCAGTAGAACTGCCGCGCCTTGAAGCCGCAGTTCTCGCATTGATAGCGCGCCAGGCGCCGCGTATGCGCATGCACCAGGTTCTTCACCAGTTCCAGGTCATGCCGGCGCTCAGCCGGCGCCACCACGATCTGCGCTTCGAGCAGCTTGTCCAGCCCGAGCAGGGTCTGGTTGCGGCGCAGTTCGTCCTTGACCAACCGGTAGGCCTCCTGAGGGCCCTGGCTGGCCAGGGTGGACTGGAAGCACACGTCGAGCAGGTCGAGCGAGGGATGGGCCGCGAGCCACCCCCGCAGCAGCGTCAGCCCCTCTTCGGCACGCCCCAGCGCCTGGTAACTGTCCAGCACGCGCTGCGCGCACAGCGACAGGTAGCCCGGCTGCTGCTGCTCGATGTCCTTCCAGGCGGCAATGGCAGCCTCGCGGTCGCCAGCCGCGAGCAGCAGGTCGCCCAGCTGCAGGCTGGCGCGCACGCACTTGCGGTTGGCTGAAAGGGCCTCACGCAGGTGGCGCCTGGCGTCGTCCTGGCGCGAGTGCGTGGCGTCGATCAGGGCCTGTTCGCAATGGTAGTTGGCGATCTCCTTCTGCCACGACCGGCCGCTGTCCTTTTCCAGCACCGCGGCGACCTCGATGGCCTTGGTCCAGTCCTTTTCCTGCTGGTAGATCTCGAGCAGGAAGGCCAGGGCCTCGGCGCGGTGCACCCCCTCGCGCAGGCCTGAGAACACTTCCTCGGCGCGGTCCAGCAGCCCGGCCTTGAGATAGTCCTGCCCCAGCTCGAACATGGCGTGCACGCGCTGCTCGTCGGCCAGGTCGCCGCGCTCCAGCAGGTTGCGGTGCATGCGGATGGCGCGCTCGGTCTCGCCGCGGCGGCGGAACAGGCTGCCCAGGGCGAAATGCAGCTCCACGGTCTCGGGGTCCACCTTCACCACCTCGATGAAGGCCTCGATGGCCTTGTCGGGCTGCTCGTTCAGCAGGAAGTTGAGGCCGCGGAAATAGGACTTGGGAAGCTGCCGCGACTCCAGCAGCAGGTGCTTGATGTCGATGCGCGCCGCCAGCCATCCGAGCCCGAAAAACAGCGGCAGGGCGAGCAGCCACCAGTATTCGAACTCCATTCCTAGGGCCTGTTAACACTCGATATACGAGTGCGACGGGGTCTATTCGGGCCCAGGGCTAGGCGCGAGGAGCGCCGAAGACCGGGTGTCTTCAAGCGACGAGC
>DATNCF010000417.1:0-8908 GCA_035571675.1 Burkholderiales bacterium
AGCGCAGCAGCCAGTGATCGAGCAGCGTGGTCCAGGCCATGCCGGACAGCGCCGAGTGCCCCGCGCTTGCCACCCAGGCCACGGCCGTGATCTCGCCCACCGCGGCCAGCAGCCAGCGGTAATTGAAGTGGTGCGACATGCCGCGCTCGGGCAGCAGCAGGGCCGCGCCGATGTTCGCCGGCACCAGCACCGCCAGCGCGCTGAACACGGCGCGCGCGGCGACGCTGTTTTCCCCATACCGGTACAGCACCCAATCATAGGCACCCGAGGCGAGAAACAGCGACGCCGCCGCAATGAAGCCGCGGCCGCGGTTGAACCACGCGGCCAGCGCGGCGGCGGCCAGCATGAACAACCCGGGCAGCAGCCAGCGCAAGCCGGCCAGGCTGGGCGGCAGGGAAAAGCCCGAAAGCACGATGAGGGCCGCGGCGAGCACGAGGCCCGCCGGCAGGAAGGCGGCCCGCCAGACGCGGGGAGGCGCGCGCACGGCGGTCAGCGTGAGCACCGGCGCGCCTTGGCGCCGCTATCCAACGGCCATGCTGCGTGAAGTCGAGGCAACACCGGCAACTCCCTGGGAAAGCCGCCTACCATGATAATGCAGCGCAGCCGCCGCACCCGCGGTGCCTGCGAACGGCGGACGGGAAGCCGGCACTATTAACGCTTCCGGCAACGATGCGCCGCCGTTGTCACAATGGGGCGACACCCGGACCTTGTTTCAGGCCGCAGCCGCCGGCCAGGTCTTGCCGAACTGGTCGGTGTGCAGAATCTGGCCGGTGATGCCGGACGCCGTCTGCCTGGCCAGGTGCAGCAGCGCGGGGCCCATGACTTCCGGCTCGGGCCGCTTGCCCTTGCCCGAGCGCTCCGCCTCGGCATAGGCCTTGGGATCGTGCTTCGCCCAGGTATCGGTGAGCACGCCCCCCGGGCTGAGGGCGTTGACCGCGATGCCATGGGGGGCAAGCTCGGCGGCGAAATAGGTGGTCAGCCGGTTGACCGCCGCCTTGGACACGCAATAGGCGAGCAGCCCGTCGTGCGAGGCCGCGCCGAGCTGCGTGGGCAGCGCCGCCAGCGACGTGAGATTGATGATGCTGCCGCCCTTCAGGCGCATCATGTGCGGCGCCACGGCACGGATGGTGAAGTAGGGGCCGCGCACGTTGGTGTTCATGTTCAGGTCCCATTCCTCGCGCGGGATGTCGAGCGCCGGGTAATGCGGATAGATGGCGGCGTTGTTCACCAGCACGTCGATGCGGGCGAAGTTGGCGGCAGTGAATTCGGCCAGCCTTGAAACGTCAGCCTCATCCAGCACATCGCAGGTCTGGCCCACGACGCGGCCGGGCAATTTATCGGAGGCATGGACTACTTCGGCCAGCGTGCCGCGCCTGAATTCGCCGTTCTCAAGTGCGCCATAGCTCCGGGCTGTAGCAATCACGGAGTAGCCCGCGCCGGCAAGCGCGAGTGCGTAAGCCCGGCCAATCCCCTGGCCCGCGCCGGTGACAATGGCAACCCTGTCTTTGGAATCCATAAGCATCCTCCTGTGAGGAAGGTGGCGCGGCGGAGGCTACACCCCTCTCCAGGGGAGAGGGGCCGGGGGAGAGGGAACCGATCTTGAAGCGGCTTCATTCGACGGTGCTGACTACGCGAGCAACGGTCTGAGCCTGTTGCATATGGTTTGTACGTTCTTCGCCACCATCGCCTCGGGCATGCCCGCAAGCGACGCCCAGAAGTACACCGTCTCCACCGGCGCCCCGGCCGTATAGGCCTTGATTTTCCGCGCAATCACCTCCGGCGTATCGTGCAGGAAATAGCCCAATATCCCGCCGATTTCGCGCGCACGCACCTTGTCCGGATCGATGAGCCGCGGCACCGGCTGGTCGGTGCCTTCCACCGAATAGCGCCGATAGCTGTCGGTCTGATAAGCGAAATATTTTTTAACGACAGGCCAGTCGCCCTCGGGATCGTCCGTGGGCCAGCAATGGATGGCGCCGGCCATGCGCGCCGACTTGGGGTCGTGGCCGCCCTCGATCAGCGCCTGCCTGTAGGGCTCGTACAGCGCGGCGTTGGGCGACAGCAGGCCTTCGCCCAGCAGCCCGGCGCGGCGCGCCCCCTTGGGGCCCTGGTAGCCCATCCAGATGGGCAGGCGCTTCTGCACCGGCTGCGGCATGTGCCGGGGATCGGACCAAATCTGGCGCAGCTCGCGCGCCCGCGAGTCCGTGGTGGTGTAGCGCTTGGATGGGTCGGCGCGGAACAGGTCGAACTCGGGCTTGCGGTAGCCCGCGCCCAAGCCCACGTCCAGGCGACCGCTGCTGATGATGTCCACGACCGTGGCTTCCTCGGCGATCTGGATGGCCGGGCGCAGCGGCGCGAGCAGGATGGCCGTGCCCAGCCGCACGCGTTTGGTCCGTGCCGCAGCCGCCGACAGGAAAGTCAGCGGCTGCGTCAGGTAGCCGTCCTCGAACTGGTGGTGCTCGGTGACCCACACCGAGTGCGCGCCCAGGCGCTCGGCTTCCTCCATCATCTCCAGGGTGAAACCGTACAGGCGCGACCAGTCCTGCCGCCATCCGGGCGGATTGCGCAAATCGAAATAAAGTCCCACCTGCATGCTCGCTCCTTTGCTGTCGGGTGTCGGTATGATGCCGATTCTAGCTTGAGCGCTCAAAAGCATGGCGGACGACATTCGGATCGACAAATGGCTGTGGGCGGCGCGCTTTTTCAAAAGCCGCAGCCTCGCGGCCAAGGCGGTCGAGAGCGGCGCCGCGCGCGTGGGCGGGGAGCGCGTCAAGCCGGCGCGCGAGGTGAAGCCGGGCGAGGTGCTGCGCATCCGCAACGGGACGGTTGAATGGGAAGTGATTGTGCTCGCGCTGTCCGCGGTGCGCGGCCCGGCCGCTCACGCCGCCGGGCTGTATGAGGAGACCGCCGCCAGCCGCGAGAAGCGCGAGCGGGCGCGCGAGCGGCGCCGCCTGGCGCCCGAGCCCGCGGCCCAACGACAGGGCCAGGGCCGGCCCACCAAGCGCGACCGGCGGCTGATCCACCGTTTCACCGACGGAGGCTGAAATGCCCGAGCATCCGCTGGACAATCCGGTGTGGCATGCCCTGCGCGGCCCGCACGCCCGCTTCGCCTTCGGTACCGGCAAGGCCCTGCACTATGCCCGCGAAGTCGCGCCGTTCTCGGCCATCGCCGAGCCCAGCCCGGAAGCCTACGCCGACCTCGCCGTGGACCTGCCCGAGGGCGGCGTGGCACGGCTGTTCCGCCCCTTCGAGGAGCCGCTTCCGGAGGGCTGGGAGCAGGTGGACGGTTATCGCATGCTGCAGATGGTGGCCGAGGAGGAAGGCCCGCTGCCGCAGGGCGGGCCGCCGGTGATGTCGCTGTCGGCCCACGACGCGGCCGACATGCAGGAGCTGGCGGACCTCACCAAACCCGGGCCGTTCGGCCCGCGCACCTTCGAACTCGGCAGCTACATCGGCGTGCGCGAGGAGGGTCGCCTCATCGCCATGGCGGGCGAGCGCATGCGCGCCGGCGGCTTCGTCGAACTGAGCGCGGTCTGCACCCACCCCGATGCGCGCGGCCGCGGGCTGGCGCAACTGCTCATGCGCCAGCTCATGCACCGCATATTCAAGTGGGGCGAGCAGCCGTTCCTGCACGTGCGGGTGGAGAACACGGCGCGGGCCCTGTACGAGCGCCTGGGGTTCAAGCTGCGGCGCGAGGTGATGGTGCTGTGGCGCAAGCCGCTGCCACAGCCCGAACCCGCCGAAAAGCGGGACGCCGAGCCCTAGCCGCCGATCCCCGATGATTCAGTGACCGGGGTTGGCCTTCGCCAGCGCCAGCGTGCCGGTCATGATCCTGTCGGTAAAGGCCATGGCCAGCGCCGAGAGCACGAACAGCACGTGGATGGTGACCTGCCACATCAGCGCCCGGTCGCTCATGTTCTCGGCGTTGATGAAGCTTTTCAGCAGGTGGATGGCGGAAATGCTGATCAGCGCCGTGGCCAGCTTCACCTTCAGCACCCCCGCGTTGACGTGCGACAGCCACTCGGGCTGGTCGGGGTGGTTCTCGATCTGATCCAGGCGCGACACGAAAGTCTCGTAGCCGCCGATAATGACCATGACCAGCAGGTTGGCGATCATGACCACGTCGATCAGGCCGAGCACGATGAGCATGGTGTCGGTGTCGCTCAGCGCCTGCACATGCGCCACCAGGTGCAGCAGCTCGCGCCCGAACTGGTAGACGTACACGGCCTGGGCGATGATGAGCCCGACGTACAGGGGGGCTTGCAGCCAGCGGCTCCAGAAAATGAAGCCTTCGAGGGATCTAACGAGCTTGTTCATGGTGATCCAGGAACGAAAAGGCGGAATGCCAACCTAAGACCAGCGCGACTATAGCGCAGTTCCCGATTGATATGAGTCGGGATTATCATCGGTCCCAGATGGCATCTTCGCCAAATAACAAGGCATCTGCCTTCAATGCAGAAAACGCGTCACTTCCCACAAACTGGTCAATATTGACTCTAAATGCTGAGTCTATCTTAGCTTTCTGCCGCTCTGAAACGCTGCTCAGCGAAGCGGAAATTTTCTGCGCTTGTTCGTTTAAGTAGCTACCCAGCGCGCGTGGAACCACATATTCGCGAGGACCAATCACTCCCCCGTTTGCGTTTACGGCTGTACCTTGCCATTGCTGAAGATTTGGTTCATGGGCGCATCCAATTACGATGAAACGACCAAGCTTTGAATAGGTGAAGATATTCTCTCTGCCACGACAAAGATCCATTTGGATAGCCCGCATCAAGTAGCGATTGATGTTGGGAACTAGACCGGAGTTACCTCCGGTTATCTGGTCGAGAGGGAGAAGTTGCTGGCGAAATCTCCCTGGATGAGGTCTCTTTCGAAGAAGAAATTCCCTCCAGACAATTTCTGCATCGTAAAGTTTTTGAATCGAATCTGGTTCCCAATCGGCGAACGAATTGAGTTCCAGGCTCAATCTAAGAACTCGCCAGGAAACAGATACGCAAAAATGAAGTAACCACTCAGAATACCGAAACGACTCTGACGGGCCATTAAGATATGGATAAAACAGCCGGTCGGCGAACGCTTTTTCTGATTGACCGAAATTCTGTTCACACTCAGCACATAGCCAGTGCCTTTTTATTCCATCTTGAACTCGTAGATTCGGTTGGTCCGAGCTACGGATATGACCATTTCCAGAGGTTTCTCTTAACCATCGAAAGAGAAACGCAGGAAGGATGTGACTAAGAAGCAGATCGGCCTTGCGGTGGCAAAGGCAGCAAATTCCGTCTGGCATCGTTGTCAGCTCGCGAGAAAGTGGGCAGGTCTAAGGGCCCACAATTAGATTTATCGCTCGTAGGAAATAAAGAGGGCCCCGCTGGTGGCGGAGCCCTTCTTGAGGCACCAGCGACTGCTTTTTGATTAGGCTGCCGCCAGCAACTCCCTCAGCACGTACGGCATGATCCCGCCATGCTTGTAGTAGTCGATCTCAATCGGCGTATCAATCCGCAACAGCACGGTCACCAACTGCGTTGACCCGTCGGCCCGCTTGATCACCAGGGTGGCGTCCTGCTGCGGCTTGAGCTTTTCCAGGCCGATAATATCGAACGTCTCGTCGCCCTTGATGTCCAGCGATTGGGCCGAGTCCGAGCCCTTGAACTGCAGCGGCAGCACGCCCATGCCCACCAGGTTGGAGCGGTGGATGCGCTCGTAGCTGCGCGCCACCACGGCCTTCACCCCGAGGAGCTGCGTGCCCTTGGCCGCCCAGTCGCGCGACGAACCGGTGCCGTATTCCTCGCCGCCGAACACCACTGTAGGCGTGCCCTGGGCGATGTACTTCATGGCCGCGTCGTAGATGGGCATCTGCTCGCCCGAGGGCTGCAGCAGGGTCAGGCCGCCCTCGATGCGGGAGCTGTCGGCCTTGGGCGGCAGCATGAGATTCTTGATGCGCACGTTGGCGAAGGTGCCGCGCATCATCACCTCGTGGTTGCCGCGGCGGGCGCCGTAGGTGTTGAAGTCGATCACGCCCACGTCGTGTTCCAGCAGGTAGGTGCCCGCGGGCGAACTCGGCTTGATGGAGCCGGCCGGGCTGATGTGGTCGGTGGTCACCGAATCGCCGAAAATGGCCAGGGCGCGCGCGCCCGTGACGTTGCCGGTGCTGCCGGGCTGCATGCTGAATTCGGCGAAGAACGGCGGCTCGGCGATGTAGGTGGACGTGGGCCAGTTGTAGGTCTGGCCCTGGGCGGTGGGAATGCCGTTCCACAGCGGGTTGTCCTTGGTGAGGTCGCCGTACAGCCGGCGGAACGTGGCCGGGTCCATGGCCGCCTTCATCAGGTCGTGGATCTCCTGGCTGGTGGGCCAGATGTCGCCGATCCACACGTCCTCGCCCTTTTTGCCCTTGCCCAGGGGCTGGGTCATCACGTCCACCAGCACGCTGCCGGCGATGGCGTAGGCGACCACCAGCGGCGGCGAGGCCAGGAAGTTGGCGCGCAGGTTGGCGTGGATGCGCGCCTCGAAGTTGCGGTTGCCCGAGAGCACCGCGGCGCACACCAGGTCGTTCTGCACGATGGCTTCCTCGATGGGCTCGGCCAGCGGCCCGGCGTTGCCGATGCAGGTGGTGCAGCCGTAGCCGGCGAGGTAGAACCCGAGCTTCTCGAGATAGGGCAGCAGGCCGGTCTTGGTCAGGTACTCGGTCACCACGCGCGAGCCGGGGGCCAGCGTGGTCTTGATGTGCTTCTTCACCGTCAGGCCGCGCTCCACCGCCTTCTTGGCCAGCAGCCCCGCGGCCAGCAGCACGCCGGGGTTGGAGGTGTTGGTGCAGGAAGTGATGGCGGCGATGATCACGTCGCCCGAGCCGATGTCGATGCCGTCGCGGGTCTTGAAGCGCTTCGCCAGGTCGTCGGGCTTCTTGGCAAAGCCGTTGTCGGCCACCGGCGTCGAGAACAGCTCGGTGAACTTGGACTTCACGTTGCCGATCTCGATGCGGTCCTGCGGGCGCTTGGGGCCGGCCAGCGACGGGGTCACGGTGGCGAGGTCGAGCTCCAGCACCTGGCTGTAGTCGATTTCGCCCTTCTTCGGCACGCCGTACAGGCCCTGTGCCTTGAAGTAGGCCTGGAAGGCGGCCACTTCCTCGTCGGTGCGGCCCGATCCCTTGAAGTACTCGATGGTCACGTCATCGACCGGGAAGAAGCCCATGGTGGCGCCGTACTCGGGCGCCATGTTCGCGATCGTCGCCCGGTCGGGCAGGGCGAGGTTGGCGCAGCCCTCGCCGTAGAACTCCACGAACTTGCCCACCACCTTGGCCTTGCGCAGCATTTCGGTCACGGTCAGCACCAGGTCGGTGGCGGTGACGCCGCCGCGCAGGGCGCCCTTGAGGTGCACGCCCACCACGTCGGGGGTGAGGAAGTACACCGGCTGGCCCAGCATGCCGGCCTCGGCCTCGATGCCGCCCACGCCCCAGCCCACCACGCCGATGCCGTTGATCATGGTGGTGTGGCTGTCCGTGCCCACCAGGGTGTCGGGGTAGTACACGCCGTCCTTCTTGTGCACGCCGCGCGCCAGGTACTCCAGGTTCACCTGGTGCACGATGCCGTTGCCCGGGGGCACGACCTTGAAGGTGTCGAAAGCCTGCATGCCCCACTTCATGAACTCGTAGCGCTCGTTGTTGCGCTGGAACTCGAGCTTCATGTTCAGGTCGAGCGCCGATTTTGTTCCGTAGTAGTCGGTCTGGATGGAGTGGTCGACGACGAGGTCAACCGGCACCAGCGGCTCGATGACCTTTGGGTTCTTGCCCATTTTTTCAGCCACGCCGCGCATGGCGGCGAGATCGGCCAGCAAGGGAACGCCGGTGAAGTCCTGGAGCACGATGCGGGCGACGACGAAGGGGATTTCGTCGGTGCGGGCGGCGGTGGGCTTCCAGTTTGCCAGTTGCTTGACGTGCTCTTCCGTGACCTTCTTGCCGTCACAGTTGCGCAGCACGGACTCCAGCACGATGCGGATGGAGACCGGAAGGCGGGAGATCTTGGTCTTGAGGGCCTTCTCCAGCGCCGGCAGGGAGTAGAACTTGCCGGTCTTGCCGGAAAACTTGAATTCCTGGAGAGTGTTGTGCAGGTTATGCGACATGAGCTTGTCCTTTATAGACGGCTGGCGTACCGCTGGCTTCGGCTGTTTGTGCTTCCCTCTCCCCAACCCCTCTCCCTAGGAGAGGGGCTAAATCTCGCTCCGGTTTTGCATTCCTCTCCCAGGGGGAGAGGGACCGAGGGAGAGGGCGAGCCCTAACAGCAGTAAAAATCTAGATTACGTACATGTCCACGTATTCGTGAACCGGCATGGCTTCCAGCGCCTTCTGATTCAACGAAACGTCCAATATGGCTTTCTGCTGCTTGGCCGGGAATTGCCGCGCCAGATTCACCTTAAATTTCGCTTCCAGCAGCGGAATCCCTTCCTTGCGGCGGCGCTTGTGCCCGATGGGGTATTCAACGACGACTTCCTTGAGCTTCTTGCCGTCCTTGAATTCCACCGTCAGCGCGTTGGCGATCGAGCGCTTGGAAGGATCATGGTAGTCCTTGGTGAACTTGGGATCTTCTTCGCAAACGATCCTCTCCCGCAAGGCGTCAATCCTTGGATCAGCCGCCACGTTGTCCTCATAGTCGGCAGCAGTCAGACGACCAAAAATCAACGGTACGGCCACCATGTACTGAATGCAGTGGTCCCGGTCCGCTGGATTATTCAGCGGTCCCTTCTTGTCGATGATGCGGATGCACGCCTCGTGGGTGCGGATGGTCACCTTCTTGATGTCGTCGGTGGTCTTGCCTGCCTTTTTCAGCTCGCCGTGCAGCGTCATGGCGGCTTCCACGCCGGTCTGGGAGTGGAATTCGGCCGGGAAGGAGATCTTGAACAGCACGTTCTCCATCACGTA
>DATNCF010000418.1:0-3627 GCA_035571675.1 Burkholderiales bacterium
CTGCGACCCAGGGAAGCCCTGCTCAGTTCGACCATCCTTCAACTCTTATTCAATTCCTGGCCCTGCCCCCAGAGGGACTGCAAGTGTAGCAAAAATAAGGTGCCGAAACAAGGACGAGCGCTCCCCGGCCGCGGAATCACGTGAGCGTTCCGGGCGGGGTGGTGCGGTGGGCGCCCCTTTTCAGGCGGTCAATTGGCGGACCGCGGCCGCATCCAACTCCAGCCAGCGGCCCACGGGCAAGCGCGGCGGAAGCTTCACCGGCCCGAACCGGATGCGGATCAGGCGGCTGACGGCGAGGCCCAAGGCCTCGAACATGCGCCGGACCTCACGATTGCGCCCCTCCCGCAGGCTGACCTCGTACCAGCGGTTGGCGCCTTCGCCGCCCTTGAACTTGAGGGACTCGAAGCGCGCCGGGCCGTCTTCGAGGGTTATGCCGTGCTTGAGCTGGCGCTCCTGCTCGGGCGTGAGCTGGCCCTGAACCCGCACGGCGTATTCGCGCTCGATGCCCGCACGCGGGTGCATGAGCCGGTTGGCGAGTTCGCCCGAGTCAGTGAGCAGCAGCAGTCCGCTGGTGTTGAAGTCCAGCCGCCCGACCGCGATCCACTTGCCCGCATCCAGGCGCGGCAGCCGCTCGAACACCGTGGGCCGGCCCTCGGGGTCGTGCGCGGTGACGATCTCGCCCTGGGGTTTGTGGTACAGCAGGACGCGCGGCCCGGCGGCGAGGTCCATGAGGCGCACCGGGCGCTTGTCCACGGTGATGCGGTCCTGGGCCGACACCCGCAGGCCCAGGCCCGCGGCCACGCCGTTCACCTCCACCCTGCCCTGCTCGATCAGCGTTTCCATGCCGCGGCGCGAGCCCAGTCCAGCCCGGGCCAGCACTTTTTGCAGCTTCTCGGTGGGGAGGTCCGCGGGTGCCGCGCCGGCGGAGGCTTCAGCCGCGTTATGCGGCGCTGCCGCGCTGCTCTTCGCCGCCTTCAGCGACCGGCGCGAGTCCGGCTTCGGCGGACGCAGCGGACTGTTCTGGCGGCGCGCCGCCGGACGCCTCGGCTTCGCTGGCCGCTCCGTGGACGCCGTTGCTTCCTTCGCCGGAAGCGACATCGTTGTCCGCTGGCTCGGTCGCGCCGTTGCCCCCTCCGCCGAAGGCGGAGGCCTCGTGTCCGTCGGCCGATTCTTCGACGGCTCCATTGCCCTCGCCGGGCTCCGCTGCTGACCCGTCGCCCGGTCCTTCGGCCGGCTGCGCGGCTGCTCCTCCTTGCCCCTGGGGGGGTTGGATGGCCGGGATGGTTTCCTGTGCGTTGAGTTCAAGGTTCTTGGCAATCTCGTCGAGTGCGGGCAATTCCTGCAGGGTGCGCAGACCCAGATCATCCAGGAATTGGCGCGTGGTGGCATACAGCGCCGGACGGCCGGGGACGTCGCGGTGACCCACCACGTCGATCCAGCCGCGGTCTTCCAGCTTCTTGATGACGTCGCTGGATACGGTGACGCCGCGGATGTCCTCGACGTCGCCGCGGGTCACGGGCTGGCGGTAGGCGATGATGGCCAGCGTCTCCATGACCGCGCGCGAATAGCGCGCCGGCTTTTCCGGGTTGAGGCGCTCCAGGTAGGCCTGGAAGGCGGGCCGGGTCTGGAAGCGCCAGCCGCTCGCCAGGTTCACCAGCTCGACGGCGCGGTCCTTCCACTGCTCGCGCAGCTCGTCCAACAGCCGGCGGACGGTGTCGGCGCCGACCTCCTCCTCGAACATGCGGCGCATCTCCGCAATGGACAGCGGTTCGCTGCTGGCGAGCAGCGCCGCCTCCAGGATGGTTTTGACTTCACTCGGATTGAGCATTTGCTATCTTCACGTAGATCGGGGCAAAGGGCTCCGATTGAGTCACTTCGATCAGGCTTTCGCGCACCAGCTCCAGCACCGCCAGGAAATTCACCACCAGCAGGGCCACGCCCTTGGCGGGATCGAACAGGCCGAGGAACTCGACGAACTGGCCGTGGGACAGGTTGCGCAGAATGATGCCCATGTACTCGCGCACCGACAACTCTTCCTTGGTGATGTGGTGGTGCTGCATGACCTTGGCGCGGGCCAGCAGGGTTTTCCACGCCGCGGCCAGGTCGTCGGTGCTCACCTGCGGCAGGCGCTCGGTGAGGGTCTGCTCGATCCAGACCTCGACGGCGTTGAAGTCGCGCCCGAGCTGCGGCAACTGGTCGAGTTTCAGCGCCGCGGCCTTCATGCGCTCGTACTCGAGCAGGCGCCGCACCAGCTCGGCGCGCGGGTCCTCTTCCTCGGTCACCTGCTTGGGGCGCGGCAGCAGCATGCGCGACTTGATTTCCATGAGCATGGCCGCCATGACCAGGTACTCGGCGGCGAGCTCGAGGTTCTTTTTGCGCATGACCTCGACGTAGTCCATGTACTGCTGGGTCAGCTTGGCCATGGGAATGTCGAGGATGTCGACATTGGCCTTGCGGATCAGGTACAAGAGCAGGTCGAGCGGCCCTTCGAAGGTCTCGAAGAACACCTCCAGCGCGTCGGGCGGGATGTACAGGTCGGCGGGCAGCTCGGTGAGCAGTTCGCCGTGCACGCGGATGACCCCATGGCCCTCGGGCAGCGCCGCTGTTACGGAAATGGGCGTGGGGATGGAGGCCTGCACGGGGGCGGATTCGGGCGCCGCGCTCATGTGTAGTTGAGCCCCATGGCATCGCGCACCTCGCGCATGGTCTCCTGGGCGAGGTCGCGCGCCTTCTCGCAGCCGTCGGCCACGATGTTCTTCACCAGCGTGGGATCGTCCAGATAGCGCTGGGCGCGCTCGCGGATGGGCGCAAGCTCGGCCAGCACGGCATCCACCACCGGCTGCTTGCACTCCAGGCAGCCGATGCCGGCCGAGCGGCAGCCCTTCTGCACCCACTCGCGGGTCTTGTCGTCGGAATACACCAGGTGGAACTGCCACACCGGGCATTTCTCCGGGTCGCCGGGATCGCTGCGTTTCACCCGCGCCGGGTCCGTGGGCATGGTGCGGATCTTTTTCTTGATCACCTCGGGGTCGTCGCGCAGCGCCACGGTGTTGTTGTAGGACTTGGACATTTTCGCCCCGTCCAGCCCGGGCAGGCGCGAGGCCTCGGTGAGCAGCGCGTCGGGTTCCACGAGGATCATGCGCCCCCCGCCTTCCAGGTAGCCGAACAGCCGCTCCTTGTCGCCCGCGGACAGGTTCTGCTGCTCTTCGAGCAGGGCGCGCGCCGACTCCAGCGCCTGGTCGTCGCCCTGCTCCTGGTAGCGCGTGCGCAGCTCGAAGTACAGGCGCGCGCGCTTGGCGCCCATTTTCTTGGCCGCTTCCTTGGCCTTGTCCTCGAAGCCCGGCTCGCGGCCGTAGACGTGGTTGAAGCGCCGCGCGATTTCGCGCATGAGCTCGATGTGCGGCACCTGGTCCTCGCCCACGGGCACGAACTTCGCCTTGTAGATAAGAACGTCGGCCGCCTGGAGCAGCGGATAGCCCAGGAATCCATAGGTGGCCAGGTCGCGGTCGCTGAGCTTTTCCTGCTGGTCCTTGTAGGTGGGCACCCGCTCGAGCCAGCCGAGCGGCGTCATCATGGAAAGCAGCAGGTGCAGCTCTGCGTGCTCGGGTACCAGCGACTGCACGAAGA
>DATNCF010000419.1:0-7647 GCA_035571675.1 Burkholderiales bacterium
GAGCTTGCGCGACGTTTCGGGATTCTCGGTTGGGCGCACGCCTGCCGCGGCCAATAGCGGCAGTGTCTCCTCGAAAATCCGTCCCTTGGACAGGGCAATGGTAATCACGAGAACAACTTTGATATTAAAGCACTATTCTACAGTTTTTAGGTCTGAAACAGGGACTTATCCGAGAGGCGTCGGCATTTCCTGTTATAGCTTTTAAAACGAGGCTTCCCGCTCCCGCGGGAAGGGGATGGGGCCCTCGCGCGCTTTACACAACGAAGCTCGGAGCAAAATCCCTCCCCGCGGAGCGGGGAGCCTCGTGAAAAAGCTTAAGCGCTACTTGGCACGCCTAATACACGCGCCAAGTTTGGTCAGTTTTTCTTCTATGCATTCGTAACCGCGATCCAAGTGGTAGATGCGGTCAATGGTGGTTTCGCCTTCGGCCACCAGCCCCGCGATAACCAAGCTGGCGGAGGCGCGCAGGTCCGTGGCCATGACCTTGGCACCCTGTAGCTTGCTCACCCCGCGCACTACGGCTGTATTTCCGGCGATCTCTATCTCGGCACCCAGGCGATGCAATTCCGGCGCATGCATGAAGCGGTTTTCGAAAATGGTCTCGATGATGGTGGCCGTGCCCTCGGCCGCGGCGTTGAGGGCCATGAACTGGCCCTGCATGTCGGTGGGAAAGGCCGGATAGGGCGCGGTGCGCAGGTTGACGCTTTTCGGCCGCATGTCCATGTGCAGCTGGATCTCGCCAGGGCCCGTTTCGATGCGGGCACCCGCCTCGCGCAGCTTCTCCAACACCGCGTCCAGGATGCCGCCCTCGGTGTTGAGCAGGCGCACGCTGCCGCCAGTGGCCGCGGCGGCGGCCAGGAAGGTGCCGGTCTCGATGCGGTCGGGCATGATGCGGTGCGCGGCGCCGTGCAGGCGTTCGACGCCCTCGATGCTGATGACGTCGGTGCCGGCGCCGCTGATCTTCGCGCCCATGGCGTTGAGGCAGGCGGCGAGGTCGGTGACCTCGGGCTCGCGCGCCGAATTCTCCAGCACCGTGGTGCCCTCGGCCAGGGAGGCCGCCATCATGAGATTCTCGGTGCCGGTGACGGTGACAAGGTCGGTGACGATGCGCGCGCCGCGCAGGCGCCGTGCCGTGGCCGTGATGTAGCCCTGCTCCACCTTGATCTCGGCGCCCATGGCTTCCAGGCCCTTGATGTGCTGGTCCACGGGACGGGCGCCGATGGCGCAGCCGCCCGGCAGCGACACCCGCGCATGCCCGCAACGCGCCAGCAGCGGCCCCAGCACCAGGATGGAGGCGCGCATGGTTTTCACCAGGTCGTAGTCGGCCACCGGCTCGGTGATGCTGGACGCATCCAGTTGCACGCCGATGCGGTCGTCCAGCGACACTTTCACGCCCATCTTGCCGATCAACCGCAGCATGGTGGTGACATCGGACAAATGAGGGACGTTGGACAGGGTCAGCGGCTCGGCCGACAGCAACGAGGCGCACATAAGCGGCAAGGCCGCGTTTTTGGCCCCTGAAATACGGATTTCGCCTTTCAGCGGAACACCGCCTTCGATAACGAGCTTATCCATGGCCTAGTCTTTGCCGGCAGCGGCTTCTTCGGGTGTCAGGGTACGCATGGACAGGGCGTGCACTTCCTGGCGCATGCGGTCGCCCAAGGCCTTATAGACTAATTGATGGCGTTGGACCCGGTTTTTGCCATTAAAAGCACTGCTGATGATCAGAGCTTCAAAGTGCTGCCCGTCGCCGCTGACTTGAACGTCATCACAGGCGAGCCCATTCAATATGTAATTTCGGATGTCATCGGGAGTAGGCACCTGCGGCTCCGCTTGGGGGGTGTTAAGCCCCTCTCCCGGGGAGAGGGGCTGGGGAGAGGGAAAACCTGGATTGGACAGCGAACTAATTACGAAGTTTATATCCGGACGCGAGTAATGACAGTGCAATACCAGCCACCACTGCAAAGAAGCCAAGCACTAACGCCAACCCCAATGCCGGACTTGAGTCGGATTGTCCAAAAAACCCGTATCTGAACCCATCGATCATGTAGAACACCGGGTTGAAACGCGACAGGCTCCGCCAAACCGGCGGCAGCGAGTGGATGGAGTAAAAAACCCCGGACAGGAACGTCAGCGGCAGGATGATGAAATTCTGAAAAACCGCCAACTGGTCGAACTTGTCCGAGAAGATGGCGGCGATGACCCCCAGCGCCCCCAGCACGCCCGCCCCGGCCAAGCCGAAAGCCAGCAGCCACAGCGGCTCCTTGATGAAAACATGCGCCACGGGCAGGGCTGCCAGGATGACGCCGATGCCCACCACCAGCGCCCGGATCATGGCGGCGATGACGTAGGCGCCGAACAGTTCCCAATGAGACAGCGGCGGCAGCAGCATGAACACCAGGTTGCCGGTCATCTTGGACTGGATGAGCGACGACGAGGAGTTGGCGAAGGCGTTTTGCAGCATGGCCATCATCACCAGGCCAGGCACCAGGAACGAGGCGTAGCCCACCCCGGCGTACACCTCGACGTGGCGGTCCAGGGCCTGGGCGAACACCAGCAGGTACAGCAGCGTGGTGAGCACCGGCGCGGCCACGGTCTGGAAGCCCACCTTGGAAAAGCGCAGCACTTCCTTGTACAGCAGGGTGGGGAAGCCGCTCACTTCGAGGCTTCCCTGGGAGCGCCCATGACCTCCAGGAACACGTCCTCAAGGTCGGGCTGTTCAATGTCGAACTCCACCAGCCGCGCCCCCGCGCGCCGCAACTCGGCCAGCGCCGGCTCGATTTCGGCAAGTTCCGTCAACACAAGCACACGGCGCTCGGCTTCGTGCTGCACCGGTTTGCCCAGCAACTTGCCGGGGACGTTCCCGGTGGCAAGAAAACGCAACCGCAGATGGCGCTGGCGCCGTATCAGGTTGGACGTGGAGTCGAGGGCCACGATGCGGCCGGCCTTGAGCATGGCGATGCGCCCGCACAGGCTTTCCGCCTCCTCGAGGTAGTGCGTGGTGAGCACAATGGTGTGCCCCTCGCGGTTGAGCCGCTGGATGAAGGTCCACAGGCCGCGGCGCAGTTCCACGTCCACGCCCGCCGTGGGCTCGTCGAGGATGATGACGGGCGGCCGGTGCACCAGCGCCTGGGCCACCAGCACGCGCCGCTTCATGCCGCCCGACAGCGCGCGCATGTTGGCGTCGGCCTTGGAGGTGAGGTCCAGGCTGGCCATGATCTCGTCGATCCAGTCGTCGTTGCGGCGCAGCCCGAAGTAGCCGGACTGGATGCGCAGCGTCTCGCGCACGGTGAAGAAGGGGTCGAACACCAGTTCCTGCGGCACCACGCCCAGTGCCCGGCGCGCGTCGCGGTACTGCCGCCGCACGTCGTGGCCCATGATCTCGACGCGCCCGGTATCGGCGCGCGCCAGGCCGGCCAGGATGTTGATGAGCGTGGTCTTGCCGGCGCCGTTGGGGCCGAGCAGGCCGAAGAACTCGCCCTGCATCACGGCAAGGTCCACGCCGGCCAGCGCCTGCAACGAGCCGAAACGCTTGGTCACGCCCTCGACGCGAATGGCTGTTCCGGAAACCGCCGCGCCGGAGGCCGCGATGCGCGGCGCCACGGCGGACAGGGAAACGTCGGGAATCCTCATGCCGGGGTCAGAGCCGCCGCATTGGACAATATCGGCAACCGGACGGTGAACGAGCGCGGCTCAGGCCGCGGCCTGGATGAGATCGGCCACGCCGTAGAGGTTGGCCAGGTTCTGCATGGCCTGTGGCGGATTGAGCACGGAGAGTTGCACCGCTTGCGCGGCGGCGTGCCGCCGCCATTCCAACGCCAGGGCCAGGGCCGACGAATCGACCTCGGTCACGTCGGCGAAATCCACGCGCCGCGCGCCGGCCTTGAACTGTCCGTCGATGGCTTCGATCAGCGCCGGCACGGTCTCAAGGGTGATCGCTCCATCGAGCTTCAGCGTATCGCCTTCGAGGCGCATCATGTCTTGTTGCGCGCGTCCGATTGTCGGTTCTTGGAGGCCAGCGTCTTGATCAGTCCGTCCACGCCCGAGTCGCGCACCTGGTTGGCGAAATCGTCCTTGTAGGTGGTGATCAGGCTCACGCCGCCCACCTTGACGTCGAACACCTTCCAGCCCGCGGCCGTCTTTTCCATGTCGTAGTCAATGGTCACGGGTTGCGCGCCCTTCTGCTTGACCTCGGATCGCACCGTCACCTCGGTGTCCTCGGGCCGCGCGCGCAGCGGCTTGAACTCGATGACCTGGTCGCGGTAGCTGGACAGCGCGGTGGAATAGGTGCGCACGAGCAGGGTGCGGAACTCCTGGGTCAGCGCCTTTTGTTGGTCGGGCGTGGCGCGGCGCCAGTTCACCGCCAGGGCGAGCTGGGTCATGCGCGTGAAATCGAAATAGGGCAGGATTTTCGCGTCGACCAGCTCGGCCAGCTTCTTGATGTTGCCGCCCTGGATGTCCTTGTCTTGCTTGATGGTGGACAGCACGTCCTGGGTGACGGTCTTCACCTGCGCGTCCGGCGCCATATCGTCGCCACGAGCAGGCCCGGCAATGACGCAGCACGCCAGTGCCGCGCCGGCGACCCAGGCCAGGAACGGCTTCACGGCGTGGCCCGCGGGCCGGCCGAGGCCGCCAGGGCGGGCGTCGGAGCGCGGTTTGCCGCCTCAGGGGCGGCCGTCCCCGACGCGGCGTCGGCTGACTTGGCCGGGCCGGCCGGCTGAACCTGGATATCCATGGACCGCGCCTGCTGTGGCGATGCCTGCTGTGCCGAGGCATTGGGCGCTGCATCGGCCTCGGCCGCGGGCGCGGCGGCCGCGCCGGCGGGTGCCGTCGGCGCCGCTGCGGCGCCAGTGGTTGTCGGCGGCGCCGCGCCGGGAGTGGCGGCCGGTGTCGCGGCGACGGGCTGCACCGGCGCCTGCTCGGCGGCGGAGTCCTTTTCGCGCGGCGGATTGCCGTCGTAGACCAGGTTCTGCCGGCGCTGCAGGTACGCGTCGCGCACGAAGCTGTAGGGATCGATGGCCGCCTCTTCCACGATGCGCGTGGCGTCCAGCAGGTTGGCGCGCAGGTTGATCAGGCGCAGCACCAGCAGCTCGTTGCGGGTGGGCACGTTGTTAAGGTTGCGGACGATGTCTCCGTGGGAGTCCACCAGACCCCAGGCCAGCGCATCGCGAACGTCGCTGGGCCCGAAGAAGGGCAGCACCAGGTACGGCCCGCTGCCCACGCCCCAGCGTCCCAGGGTCTGGCCGAAATCCTCGTTGTGCTTGGGCAGGCCGGCTTCGCTGGCCCAGTCCATTACGCCGAACAGGCCCACTGAAGTGTTAATGGTGACGCGCGCCAGGTCGTCCAGGGCGTCTTTCGGCTTGCCCTGAAGGACGTTGTTCACCATGATCCAGACATCTTCCAGATTGGAGAAGAAGTTGGTCACGCCGGTGCGGATGATTTGCGGCACCACGGTGCGGTAGCCCTCGGCCACGGGCCTGGCGATGGCCTTGTCGAAGCCGTCATTGAACTTGTAGACCGACCGGTTCATGGGCTCGAGGGGATCGCGCGGGTTGCCGTTCGTGGCGCAGCCCGAAACGAGCAGCAGGGCCACGGCCAGCGCGGCCGCGAGCAGTCCCCGGGCACCCCGAGCGGGAGCACCCGCAGGGATCTGTGGTTGCAAGTGCGTGGTCATGTTGTTCATTTTTTGCTGTCCGGCGCCTTGCTATCGGGCGCGCCAGGCGATGGTTCGGCAGCTTTACTATACAGGAACTGACTGATCAGATTTTCCAGCACCACGGCCGACTGCGTAATTTTTAACGTATCGCCGTTCTTCAGGTTGGCCGAATCGCCGCCCGCGTCCAGGCCTACGTACTGTTCGCCCAGCAGCCCCGAGGTGAGGATCTTGGCCGAGCTGTCGCGCGGAAACTGGAAGCGCCCGTCCAGCGTCATGTTCACCACCGCCTTGAAGGTCTCGTTGTCGAAGCGCACGCTGTTCACCCGCCCCACCACCACGCCCGAGCTCTTCACCGGCGCGCGCACCTTGAGGCCGCCGATGTTGTCGAACTTGGCCTCGATCTGGTAGGTGTGGGAGGCCGAAAACGAGGACTGCCCCGCCACCTTGAGCGCCAGGAACAGCAGCGCCGCAATGCCGATGGCGACGAACAACCCCACCCACAGGTCCAATTCCTTGCGCGACATCATGGTCAGATTCCCCTAAACATCAATGCGGTCATCACGAAATCGAGGGCGAGCACCGCCAGTGACGATGTCACCACGGTGCGCGTGGTGGCGCGCGACACCCCTTCCGCGGTGGGCGGCGCGTCGTAGCCTTCGAACACGGCGATCCAGGTAATGGCGATGCCGAACACCACGCTCTTGAATATGCCGCTCAGTATGTCTTCCTGGAAGTCGACGGCGGCCTGCATCTGGGACCAGAACGAGCCCTCGTCCACGCCGATGAAGCGCACGCCCACCAGGTAGCCGCCGAATATGCCCATGGCGGAGAACAGCGCGGCCAGCAGCGGCATGGAAACGACGCCCGCCCAGAAGCGCGGCGCCACCACGCGGGCGATGGGATCCACGGCCATCATTTCCATGGCGGCGAGCTGCTCGGTGGCCTTCATCAGCCCGATCTCGGCGGTGATGGCCGAACCGGCGCGGCTGGCGAACAACAGGCCCGCCACCACCGGTCCCAGTTCCTTGGTGAGCGACAGCGCCACCAGCACGCCCAACGCCTCGGAGGAGCCGTAGCGCACCAGCGTGTCGTAGCCCTGCAGCCCCAGCACCATGCCCACGAACAGGCCCGACACCAGGATAATCACCAGCGACAGCACGCCGGCGAAATAGATTTCGCGGATGGTCAGGTAGAAGCGCCGGAAAGCCGTCCCGGAATGCCTGAGGGTCAGCCAGAAGAAGCGCGCGGCGAAGCCCAGCCGCCATATCCAGCCGGTGACGCGCGAGCCCAGGCCCTGCAGGAGTTCGGTGATCCGCTGCATCAGGCGGCTGCCGCTTCTTGAAACAGGTCAGCGCGGTAATCCGGCGCGGGATAGTGGAAGGGCACCGGCCCGTCGGATTGGCCTTTGACGAATTGCGCCACCATGGGGTCGCCGGAGTTGCGGATTTCCTGCGGGGTGCCCTGCGCCATGATCACGCCGTTGGACATGAAGTACACGTAGTCCACCAGTTGCAGCGCCTCGGTCACGTCGTGGGTCACCACGATGGAGGTCGCGCCCAGGGTGTCGTTGAGGCGGCGCATGAGCTGGCCGATGACACCCAGCGACAGCGGGTCCAGCCCGGCGAAGGGCTCGTCGTAAAGCATGAGCATGGGATCGAGGGCGACGGAGCGCGCCAGCGCCACGCGCCGCGCCATGCCGCCGGACAGTTCCGAGGGCATGAGGCCGGCCGCGCCGCGCAGGCCCACGGCCTGCAGCTTCATCAGCGTGAGGTCGGCGATGACCCGCTCGGGAAGGCCGGTGTGCTCGCGGAACTGGAAGGCGACGTTGTCGAACACGGTCATGTCGGTGAACAGCGCGCCGAACTGGAACAGCATGCCCAGGCGCCGGCGCAGGCGGAACATGCGCTCCTTGTTGCGCGGGTCGACCACCTCGCCGTCGAAGCGGACTTCGCCGGAATTCGGGATGTTGCTGCCCCCGATCAGGCGCAGCA
>DATNCF010000420.1:0-3455 GCA_035571675.1 Burkholderiales bacterium
TGTGGGGCGTGGTGGCGCTGAAAATCCTCGGCATGCTGCCGCTGGTGGTGGATTTCCTGGACGACATCACCTTCCGGGTGGGCAAGCAGAGCATTTCGCTGTGGCTGGTGCTCACCGCGTTGTTCTGGGTGATGATCACCATGCTGGCGGCGCTGTGGGCGGCCAGCGCCATCGAGGCGCGGCTGCTGCGCGCCGAGTCGCTGCATTCCAGCCTGCGCGTGGTGTTCGCGCGCCTGGCGCGGGCGCTGCTCATGCTGGTGGCGGTGCTCATCGTGCTGCCGGTGGTGGGCATCGACCTCACCGTGCTGTCGGTGTTCGGCGGCGCGCTGGGGGTGGGCCTGGGGTTCGGCCTGCAGAAAATCGCCAGCAACTACGTCAGCGGGTTCATCATCCTGCTCGACCGCTCCATCCGCATCGGCGACCTCATCACCATCGACCAGTTCCAGTTCTACGGCCGCGTGGCGGACATCACCAGCCGCTACGTCATCCTGTCCTCGGGCGACGGGCGCGAGGCCATCGTGCCCAACGAGGTGCTGATCACCTCCACTGTGGTGAGCCACACCCACAGCGACACCCGCTACCGGGTGGCGGCGCAGGTGCGCGTGGCCTACGACGTGGACGTGGCGCGGGCCATGGAACTGCTGTGCGAAGTGGCCGCGGCGCACCCGCGCGCCCTGGCGGAACCCAAGCCCGCCGCCCTGGTGCAAAAGCTCGGCGAATACGGCATCGAGCTGGAAGTGGGGCTATGGATCGACGACCCCAACGCCCGCGGCGGCGTGCAATCCGACCTGTATCTTGAAATCCTCCGGCGTTTCCATGCCGAGGGCATCGAAATTCCCTTTCCACAGAGGGACATACGCATGCTCAATCCGCCTGGGCAAGAGGCCCGGGCGAAGGGTTAACTGCGACACGTTTCAAGCCGGATTTAGCATGGTTTCCCCATTGTGCGGGGGCGCGGTTCACGTAGAATTGCGCCTTCTCAAGGAGGATTTAATGCTGTTTTCCGGTGTTTTCGACCTGCCGTGGTGGCGCCTTGTGCTGGTAACGCTGGGCCTGACCCATGTCACCATCGCAGGGGTCACCATTTACCTGCACCGCTGCCAGGCGCACCGCGCCCTGGACCTGCATCCCCTGCCCAGCCATTTTTTCCGCTTCTGGCTGTGGATGACCACCGGCATGGTGACCAAGGAATGGGCGGCCGTGCACCGCAAGCACCACGCCAAGTGCGAGGGCGCCGAGGACCCGCACAGCCCGCAGGTGTACGGCATCAACCGCGTGCTGTGGGGCGGCGTGTTCCTGTACGTCAAGGAAGCCCTGAACAAGGACACCCTCAAGCGTTACGGCCACGGCACCCCGGACGACTGGATGGAGCGCAACATCTATTCGCGCTTCACGCTGTCCGGAATCATCCTCATGGGCCTGATCAACGTGGCCCTGTTCGGCATCCTGCCCGGCTTCCTCATCCTGGTGGTGCAACTGGCGTGGATTCCCTTCTGGGCCGCCGGGGTCATCAACGGCATCGGCCATTTCTGGGGCTACCGCAATTTCGAGTGCGAGGACGCTTCGCGCAACATCGTGCCCTGGGGCATCCTGATCGGCGGCGAGGAACTGCACAACAACCACCATTCGTTCGCCTCATCGGCCAAGCTGTCCAACAAGTGGTACGAGTTCGACATCGGCTGGATGTACATCCGCGCGCTGGAAATGGCCGGCCTCGCCACGGTGAAGAAGGTGGCGCCGCGTCCCAGGTTCCAGGGGGCCAAGGCCATGGTCGACGGCGAAACCCTGCAGGCCGTGATCGCCAACCGCTACGACGTGCTGGCCAAGTACGCCAAGTCGCTCAAGGCCACCCTGGCCGACGAGTTGGGCAAGGCGCGCCGGGAGGCGCCGCACGATGCCAAGGCGCTGGCCCGCGTGCGCCGCTGGCTGCACATCGACGAGGCGCGCCTGGCCGACAAGCAGCGCACCCAGCTCGAGGCCGGCCTCGCGCGCAGCAAGCCGCTGCACACCGTCTACACCATGCGCCAGGACCTGGCCGCCATCTGGAGCCGCTCCACGGCCTCGCGCGAGCAGGTGCTGAAGCAGTTGCAGGACTGGTGCCACCGCGCAGAGACCAGCGGCATCCGGCACCTGGAGGAGTTTTCGCAGCGGCTGCGCAGCTACGCGTAGGGGCGGCACTCAAATGAAAAATGGCGCTTCGAGCGCCATTTTTCATTCCGAAGCGGCGGCGTGCGGTATTAAGCGGAGCCGGCCAGTAAGATTGCGCCGCAGGCGCTGACACAGCGGGGTTTTGAAGGGGCGAAGAGCCCCTTCTCCCTTGAGCAGTGAATGTACCCCGCTGGCTCTGAGCCGTCCTGACGTAGTGAGAATCGGGTTGCATGCACCCCTCAAGAGAGAAGCGCCTTGGCCCCTTCAGAACCCCGCTCGCTCTGAGCCTTCCTGACGTAGTGAGGATCGGGTTGCATTCACCCCTCAAGAGAGAAGGGGCCTTTGCCCCTTCAGAACCCCGCTCGATGTCAGAATAAAAAAGCCCGTCGAAGACGGGCTTTTTTATTGGGTTTAGCTGTGCGCTCGGACGGGCGCTGACTACTTGAGCTTGGTCTCTTTGTAAGCAACATGCTTCCGCGCCTTCGGATCGTACTTCATGATCTCGATCTTGTCCGGCGTGGTGCGCTTGTTCTTGGTGGTGGTGTAGAAGTGGCCCGTGCCGGCGGTGGACTCGAGCTTGATCTTTTCACGCATGGCTTGCTCCTAGATCAGATTTCGCCGCGCTGGCGCAGCTCGGCCAGCACCACGTCGATGCCGCGCTTGTCGATGGTGCGCAGGCCCGCGTTGGAGATGCGCAGGCTGATCCAGCGCTTCTCGCTTTCCACCCAGAATCGCCGGTACTGCAGGTTCGGAAGGAACCGGCGCTTGGTCTTGTTGTTGGCGTGGGACACGTTGTTGCCCACCTGCGGCTTCTTGCCGGTTATTTGGCAGACTCGTGCCATGACAATGCTCCAGTCGTCGATACAGACAAAGACCGCGATTATATGCGAAACATCGAGCCTTGCTCAAGCACAATATGGGCTAAATGGATCGCGGCATTTCATACTTAAATCCTTGATTTACAATTGTAATTATTCCAATGGCCCGAACTGCGGCGGCTGGCCCCGTAGCGGGTTTGTGCCACACTGGGGCAATTCTTACTTCGGGCATCCGGTCAATGAGGATTTTGGTTACCGGCTTCGGGAAATTTCCCGGGGTGGCGGTGAATACTTCGGAATTGGTGGTGTCGCGGTTTGCGTCCCACGCTCCCGCCTGGCCTTTTGATGCCATGCGCTTCGCGGTTTTGCCCACCCGCTACGCGGAGGCGGAGGTGCTCATGCGGGAACTGATGGGGGAAGTCCGGCCTGACCGGGTGCTGTTGCTGGGCGTGGCCGATACGCCGAGCACTGCGCGGTTGGAGCGCTTTG
>DATNCF010000421.1:0-9520 GCA_035571675.1 Burkholderiales bacterium
GGGCTCTTGACCATGGAAGAAAGGGACGGCATTAAGGGACGACCACGGCCTTTACCGCGAGTCCGTCCGCGACGGCTCGGATGGCGTCCTCTGTTCGCTCAAGGGGGAACCGATGCGTGATCAAGTCGGCAAAGCCGAGCCGCTCGCCGTGCGCGGCGGCGATCTCGGCTGGCCGCCGAAAGTTGGCCTCCCAAGCGACCTGCTAGCGGCGCAAGCATGGGAAAGCGCTTTGGCATGTCCGTCGATGGAATAGCTGGGCGCTCAGACGAAGTGGCATAGCGCGCCATTTCGATGCCCACGCCCGGCTGTGCCCCAGCCCCAACGGAGGCGAAAAGCATACTATTATCAAACACGTCGAGCATTGTATTGCGACACAACACCAGGCCTTATGTACTGTCTTATGCTGACGCCATTTCCCAGGAGAGGTTTAACAATGCGCGCATCATCTATTGTGGCTTCATTACTGCTGAAGCTCATGGCGTTTGCCGCGGTCGTAGGGAGCAACACCTCAGTTGCCCAAGACTATCCGACCAAGCCGCTGCGCATGGTCATTCCATTCACGGCGGGTGGCCCGACGGATTTGCAAGGCCGGCTTTATGCCGATCGGCTGAATAGCGCCCTGCACCAGCCGGTGGTTGTTGAAAATCGGCCTGGTGCAGGCGGAATGATCGGCGCGGAGGCTGTAACACGCGCCCCGGCAGACGGCTACTCGCTGCTGCTCGGCAGCGCTACGACGGTATATGCGCCCCTGGTGATGCCGGCGCCCATCAACCCGCTGAAGGATCTCGCCCCGGTCGCGCTGGTATCGTTCATCCCGCTGACCTTGTTCGCCCATGCCGATGTGCCCGCAAAGACATTGCAGGAGTTGGTTGCGTATGGACGGAGCAACCCTGAAAAGCTGAATCTTGGAGTGGCTTCCTTTGGCGGCTCCGATCACCTGGCCGGCGAACTGCTCAATGCCCGCGCCGGTACAAAGGTGCTCACTGTGGTCCCTTACAAAGGGGCAGCCCCCATTCTTCAGGATCTGGTCACCGGCCGTATTGAGCTCATTATCACCACTCTTGCGGCCGTGCGAGACCACGTCGACTCCGGCAAGGTTCGCGCTCTTGCCGGAATCCAGAGCACCCGTTCGCCGTTCCTGCCGGCGGTGCCGACCATCGCGGAAAGCTACCCCGGTTACGATGTCCCGACATGGAACGCGGTGTGGACCACGCCCGGCACGCCTGCCGGAATCGTCGCGCGCCTCACCGCGGAGTTTCAGGCCTTGCTGCAAAACCAGGAAGTGATCGCAAAACTGCGCGGCCTCAGCTATGTACCCATGTACGGTAACGCCGCTCAACTGGCCGCCAAAATGCACGACGACTATGAACGAATTGCGAAGCTGGTGCGAGATGCGGGCATCAAGGCACAATGAAGGCAGCCCATAGGCCGCGAGGGAAAACTAACCCGACGTGTCGTTGTGCACGGCGGCACCGCGGTAACCGTGAATCGGACAAGGCGGCCCTTCCCGAGGTCGCCGTTCCCGCCGAATCTCCATAACGGAGGCTCTCGTTTCGGGATCTCGGGGGACATGCAGAATGACCGCAAATCGTGGATCAACCTGCATCGGACATATCCAGGTGTCGAACCTTAACAACCCCCGGCCCGGGTACCGGTATTCGGCGGTTCCCTGCTCGCCGGATATGCTTTGATCAGGCCCCGATGCCTCAAGCTCGCACCATAGCTGTCGCATATGAGGATCGGCCAGGGCGCGCGCAACCGATTCCGCGGATACTCGGCCTTCGCAAGCCGCGCGGTAAAACCTAGCCACGGTCCGGCGCTGTTGGCGCTCGAAATCATGGTACCGCGCCCTTAACAGCTGCATGGTGCAACAAGGATCGAAATACGACTCGCCCACGCTGCGGCCAACAAAACAGCAGCGAAATTGTTGCGGCGTCATCCCGGCCAAACGCAGCCACAGCGCGTTGGCGTACCAAACCCGCGCATCCAGGGAATACAGGGTAAATGGCAACGGATACGAGCGACTGGTCGCGGCGAGCCACTTGATGGCCACCTTGACGTCCTGTTCAGTCGGAGGTTGAACATCCGATGCAAAGCCTCCAAGACGCAACAGGTATTCACTGTCGGCCCTGGAGAGATCGAGCGCCCGCCCGATCCGCATCAGTGTCGATCGGTTCGGGGCAAGCCCTCCCGATTCGATTCGGGAAACATGCGCCTTGTCGCCGTCGATTGCCGCCGCCAGGTCTTCCAGAGCCCACGGCTTGCCGTTGTGGAACTGCTTGCGGCGCAATCTGAACCTTCGGATCGCCGATCCAAGCGCTACAAGATTGGTTCCACCCGACAGCGTTGTTGCAATGCCTGAAGCCTTCTTTTCGCGTCGCATCCCGATAAGATCTCGTCATAGTTCGACCGCGCATGCGCATAGTTCGACCGCACATGCGCGAAGGCCTGCCATGTGATTGGGCCCCGCTCTATGAAAATAATATATGAAGATTCGACGCACTCCAAACTCTTGGTTTAGCACGACTTTTTTGCATATTGTCCGTGCTCCCGGTACGGTGGTTACGCCTCGTCGCGGAAACGCCAAATACCGCGCTGGTTGGGAGCGCCGCTATTCTTGTTGTATTTCGTGGCAACAAGGTCGCCCAGTGGGAGGTCTACCATTAAGCTCGTCAATACAGCTCTCAATTGGAGCAGCCGAGCATGAGCATTCCGACGCAAAATACCGATCAACCCAATGAAGCCTTTATCCGCCGCGCGCTGGATCACGCGGATCTCAATGTGGCGCGCATGGCGCTATACCTGGCCACTGGCGACGAGTCCCTCACCAAGATCCGCCTGAACAAAACTCCCGTCCGCGGAGGGGCCGCCATCACTACAACGATCGCGCCAGAGGACCAGGAGTCGCTCAAGAAAAAAATATTGGAATTTCTTCTCACCCAGGCGCCGCGCGCCGAGCACTCTGGACTCGAGGATGCCGAAATCAGGCGGCTAATGGAGCTGATGAGTGGAGAAGCACTGTCCGACAAGGAGTTTGCCTATCGGCGAGACATGCTTGCGCTCGACGAGTTCCCCCGGGCGGCGTCCTGGACCCACTGCAAACCGGCGCTCCCCGAAGGATTTCACGTTGCCATCATCGGCGCGGGGATGAGCGGCATTATTACCGGCATCCAATTCGAGCGGCTCGGCATCCCCTATACCATATACGAGCGCCGTAACGAGGTCGGCGGCACATGGAGCATAAACACCTACCCGGATGTCCGCGTCGATACCTCGATCATTCAGTATCAGTTCAGCTTTGAGAAACGCTACCCGTGGACTGAGTTCTTCGCCCGTCAACCTGAAATGCGCCGCTATCTCGAGCACGTGGCGCGCAAATACGGGATCATGGCCCACATCAGGTTTGACCGCGATATGCAGCTTGCCGAGTTCGACGAGCAATCGGCCACCTGGGCGATGACCTTCAAGCGCTCCGACGGCAGTACTGAGCGCGGCCGAGCGAACGTCGTTGTCGCCGCATCCGGCCTTTTCGGGGTCCCCAAGAAGCTGGATATCCAAGGACGTGATGAATTCCAAGGGGAAATTCTCCACACCACCCAGTGGCGCGATGATATCGATTTGAGCATGCGAAACGTCGCGGTCATCGGAAATGGCTCGACTGGCGTCCAGCTCCTTTCGACGATCGCTTCAAAAGCGAAGCGCGTGTATGTATTCCAGCGAACTCCACAGTGGATCACGCCGCGGGAACGCTATGGGGCGCCCATGCCGGAGGAGCTTCGCTGGCTCATTCGACGCATGCCTTACTACTGGCATTGGAACATGTATTCGATGCTCAGCATCGGAATCGACCCACAGAATCTGCAGGAGATGGACCCCTCCTGGCAGAACAGGGGAGGTCTTGTAAACCAGCGCAACGATGCTCTTCGAGCCTTCCTGACCGGCTACATAGAATCGAAAGTCGGTCACCGCCCCGATCTTTTTTCCAAGCTGGTGCCCACATATGCACCGCTTGCCCGCCGGCTGATTGTCGATAACGGCTGGTACGAAGCGCTGCTTAAAGAACATGTCGAGCTGGTAACCGACCCGATCGCCCTTCTTACCCCTCACGCCATCAGGACAGTGGACAACAAGGAACGACCGGTCGACCTGATTGTTTCGGCCACCGGCTTTCAGACGACCAAGTACGTCTTCCCTGCCGATTACCGCGGCCGCGGCGGCGTCAGCCTGCAGGAACGCTGGGAACGGGAGGGCGCCCGAGCCTATCTGGGAATCACCGTGCCGGACTTCCCGAATTTCTTCATGCACTACGGCCCAAACTCCCAGCCTCGGGCCGCGTCTTTGATTGCCTTTCAGGAGATCTGGGCCCGCTATACAGCCCAATCGGTCGTCGCTCTCATCGAGGGCGGGCATCGTTCCATGGCCCCAAAGCGCGAAGTATTCGACCGCTATAACGATGACATGAACGAAGCCGCGCGCGGTCTTGTCTGGCTGGACAAAAATACGGGAGGACGCAACTACTACGTTGACGCAACCGGCCGGTCCTCCGTCAACTCGCCATGGCGGGTCGAGGATTACTACCAGTACTTCGCCCGGCATTCGCTTCAGGATTTCGAGCTTGCATAGCTTGCGCGGGATCCGAACCGGCCCTTGGCCTTGCCTCGATATCCTGAAGCGACCTTATGGTCGCTGGAGGTAATTTGCATGATCCGGCGTTTCTACTCCTTTCCACTCAAGTCCGATCTTAGCGAACACCATGAACGCGCTTTTCTGCGGGCGTTAAGCGATACCTGTCTTTTCATTCCCGGGACGGAGAACACATCAGCCGCTCGAGATCTATCCGCCTCTTCCCCGACCGTCGTATGGGAAAACACCTATGCGGACCTGGAATCAGGGCAGAGCGTGTACATGCGCCATCCCTATCACGCGATGGTCTTGGATAGGTTTGCGATGAGGGACAGCCCTGAGTGCGTCGCATCGTCGGACACTTCGACTTGCGGATATGAATTGCCGGGACGCATCCCGCTGCTCACCAGGGGAATTCGCCGCGTTGTGCTCTTGAGAGTGCCCGAGGAGTCGAATCTGACCGGCTTGGCTCAACTCGCCGCCAACCCGCCCGGTCCCGAGATTTCCGTGTTTGCTGACGAAACCTGGTCGAAGTACTCGCCCAGAAAGAGGGACATCAATTGGAGGAAGCCCTGGACGCACATTTGGGAGCAAGGGTTTGCAAACCAGGATGCCTTGAACCGATATTTGTCGGGGGATTCACCGGCCGCCCGCGCGGAACGCGCCGGCCTCGTCGGACTTGGGTTCGAAGTGGAGGCCATCCGCATCATGACCTACCCGGTGCAACTTCAGCCGGCCCCGGCAGTATTCGCCACCCCGCGCGACCCTGGTGCCTGCATGCTTGTCGCAACCGCGAACATTTCAACCAAGGACGCGGATTCCTTCGTGGACCAACTCGAGCAATCCTATGATCCGGCTGCCGCGGAAGCGGGAATGCCCCTGAAGAGTCGCTGGCAATCGTGCGACCCAGGGTCGCAGGAGACCGTGGTGCAATCCACTTGGCAACTTCGCTCCGTCAGCTCTTGGCACGACGTCAGAACGAGCCTGGTACGGGATCCGCGTTGGAAACACTTTGTTGACTTGGCTATGCCGCTCGTACGTGGGGGGAGCCGCCGCGTGGCCTTGCCATGTCACTCCAGGGCTTCTTCCGGCTCCAAGGTTCCTTCGGACTAAAATCAGGCGGATTTTGATTTTAGCCTGACGATATAAGGCCGGCCGAAAACTCAACACCCCCGCCGATGGGTACACTACAGCGTCTTCCCGGCTGAAGAGGCCAATAACAAGGGCCAGGCCACGGTAACCTTGCAACAGCAGCCAGAGGTAAGCTTTTCCCTTTCACCAACGCGAGCGGCCAAAGTGATCGATTTCGTTGCCGACGACACACCCCAACTCAAAGCCTGGCGCGGCGAAGTCCGCCGCTTCCTCGAGGAGGCCCTCCCCGGCGGGCCCGGCAGCTTCCGCTGGGACTATGACTACAACGAAGACCCCGAGCAGTGGGCAAAGGGCCTGGAGTTCTGGCGCAAAGTGGGACGGAAAGGCTGGGTGGCCCTGACCTGGCCCAGGGAATACTACGGCCAGGAACGCACGCCCATCGAGAAATGGATCCTGGCCGAGGAATTCTGCCACTACGACGCGCCAGCCTATCCCGTCATCGGCCTTGCCGTGGCCGACCACATTCTGCGCCACGGCACGCATGAGCAGAGGAAGCGCCACCTGAAGGGCATCGCCGAGGCCACCATCATGTGGGGCGAAGGGTTTACCGAACCGGGGTCGGGTTCCGACCTTGCCACGCTCACAACCCGCGCGCATCGCGACGGCGACCACTGGGTCATCAACGGCCAGAAGACGTTCGGCACCGCCGCGCACCAATGCCAATGGATGTGCGTGCTGGCGCGCACCAACCAGGAAGCGGCGCGCCACGCCGGCATTTCGTGTTTTCTGGTGCCGCTCGATTCCAAGGGTATTTCCATGACGCCGCTGCACAACCTCGCCGGCGGCCGGCAGAACCACACCTTTTTCGACAATGTGCGCGTGCCGGCCGAGAACCTGCTTGGCGGCGAGAACCAGGCGTGGACCAAAATCTGGTTCCGCATGGGGGGCGAACAACTGGACCGCGGCGGACCCCACATCTACGACTGGTCTTATCGCATCATGACCATGCTCAATCGCTGCGTGCGCTATTGCAAGGAGACGCAGCGCGACGGCAAGCCCATCGCGGCCGATCCGATCGTACGCCAGCAGCTCGCCGAGCTGCTGCTCGGCGCCGAGGGCATTCGCATGCTGTGGTACGACAATTACGGGCGCTTCGTCGCCCAATCCGCGTCGCGGTTCGGCGAGGCGGCGAGGCACATGGAACAAACGGTGTACAAGGAATACTGGCCCAAGATGACTCAGACCCTGATGGAGATCATCGGCCCCATCGCGCAACTGCAGGGCGGCAAGTGGGCTGCGCTGGCGGGCGATGTGGAGTATTTCTATCGCACCGCCTTTGGTAACCATGCCGGCGGCACCTCGCAATTGAAGCGCATGGTGCTTGCGACGCGCGGACTGGGCCTGCCGCGATAGGGGAACGGAAAATGACCATCGACACCTCTCTCACCGAAGAGCAGGAACTGATCCAGAACAGCGCCCGCGATTTCTTTGCCCGCGAGTGCCCGGTGGCCGTGGTGCGCAGGGCCGAGGCGGCGGCCGAGGATTTCCCGCGGGAGATCTGGCGCAAAATGGCCGAACTGGGCTGGCTGGGCATGGGGTTTTCCGCCGAATATGGCGGCGCCGGCTGCTCGGTGCTCGACCTCCTGCCGTTGTACACGGAACTCGGCCGGCATATCGCCCCCGTGCCGCTGTTGGACGCCGTTGGCCTGGCCGGCGCGCTCATCGACGCGGCCGGATCGGCCGAGCAGAAAAAGCGCCTCCTGCCCGGCATTGCCTCAGGGGAACTGCTGGCTGTGTGCGCGCACATGGAGCCCGAGGGCGTATATGGTCCGCGCGGCATCACGCTCTCGGCGCGGCTGCGCGGCGGTGACTACCTCCTTGCCGGCACCAAGCTCCTCGTGCCCTGCGCCGCCAGCGCGGACATCGTCGTGGTGGCCGCGCGCACCGGCGGCGCGAAAGAAGCCGAAGGCATCAGCCTGCTGCTGGTGGACCCCAAGGCCAAGGGGGTGAGCATCGAGCGCACCAAGACCATCACCGGCGAGAAACTCTACGCCGTCACCTTCAATGAAACGGCCGTGCCTGCCTCAAACCTCCTGGGCGCGTCCGGCAAAGGCTGGCCAGTGCTCGACCACGCCCTGATGCGCGCGTCCATTCTGCAATCCGCGGCCGTGGTGGGCGCCGGCGAGCGGGTGCTCGACATGACCGCCGACTATGCGAAGAACCGAGTGCAGTTTGGCAAGGCCATCGGCAGCTACCAGGCCGTTCAATACCTGGTCACCGACATCGTCATCGCCGTGCACCTTGCGCATGTGCTGAACATCCAGGCCGCGTGGCGCCACGCCAGCGGCCGCCCCTGGCTGCGTGAAGCCGCGCTCGGCAAGGCCGCCGCCTGCAAGGCCGCCGTGGCCATGATCCAGGGCAGCCACGAGACCCACGCCGGCATCGGCTTCATGCTGGACTACGACCTGCAGCTCTACACCCGGCGGGCCAAGCATTGGGAGTGGAACCTGGGCGACCGGCACTACCACCTTGAGCGGTCGCTGGTGGAAGCGGGAATCTAAGCCCAGGGTGTTCGACAGGGAACCTGCTGAAGGCGCTTCCCGCCGATATTGTGCGAACTGGATTTAATACAAAACAGGTATGAACGTTCCCGGGCGCCCGCCTGGCGCATAGCATGAGTGATATTAAATGCGGGCCTTGTCATCTGGCAGGCCGATACCGCACTGCAGCACAGCCAGGAGCGTTTATGAACAGGTCCTTCAAGGTGATCTCGGCGGACGGTCATCTCGAGGTGCCCAAGGAGGCATGGATCAAGTACATGCCGGAGGAACTGCGCTCGCGCACCCCACAGCTCCTCAGGCTGCGCGACGGCACCGAAGCGTGGCTGGTTGAGGGGCATCCGCTCATACCCATCGGCCCCAGCTTGGCCGGTGGCGTTCCCCAAAACGGGAAGCCCATCACCTATTTCGACCCCGAGGGCCGCCCAGCGCCCGGCACAGGCGACGCGCGCCAGCGCTTGCGGGAACAGGACGAAGACGGCATAGACGCCGAAGTGCTTTTCCCGCCGATCCTGACCGGCCACGCCGTGCAGTCCATTGCCGACAAGGACGTATATCGCGCCATTGTGCGCGCCTACAACACCTTCCTCATTCGCGACTATTGTCCCGTGGCGCCCGATCGGCTGATCGCGTGCGGCGTCATTCCCACGACGGGCATTGCCGATGCGCTTGCAGAACTGCAGTTGTGCAAGGATGGCGGTCTGAAGGCGGTGGCGCTTACCGAGTTTCCTGCCGGCAACAAGTTTCCAGTGCCGGAAGACGATCCGTTCTGGGAAAGGGCGCTTGCCATCGGCATGCCCGTCACGGCCCACACCTATATAGGAACGCGCTTCCCGCCCTTCATCACGCAAGGCAATGTCGGCTCGCTGGTCATGCAGCAAACGAAAGTGGCCGCGGCGGCGGGCATCCTCACCACCCGGCAGGTCGGGTTTGCGCCAACCTACAGCGTCGCGCAGCTCATTGCCTCCGGCGTATTTGACCGCTTTCCCGAATTGCAGCTCTACTTTGCCGAGACCAACGGCACCTGGCTGCTCGGCGCTCTGTGGCAGATGGACGACAACTACAAGACCTTCGAATTCCGTTATCCAGGTCCCAAGCTCAAGAAGCTGCCCACTGAATATTTCAAGCAGCACGTGTACTGCGGCTTCGTGCGCGACCCGCTTTTGGGACGGCTGAGCGGCATGATGCCGGTGGAGAACTTCATGTTCGGCTCCGACTTCCCGCACGGCGTCACTTCCTACCCTGCA
>DATNCF010000422.1:0-6656 GCA_035571675.1 Burkholderiales bacterium
AGCTGGGCATCCCGGCCGTGGTGGGCTGCGGCGACGCCACCGACAAGCTCACCGACGGCGAGCCGGTCACGGTGTCCTGCGCCGAGGGCGACACCGGCAACGTGTACCGCGGCATCCTGGAAATCGACGTCACCTCCCAGGAACTGGGCGAAATGCCCAAGAGCCCGCTCAAGATCACCATGAACGTGGGCAACCCCAACCTGGCCTTCGACTTCCAGGCCCTGCCCAACTACGGCGTGGGCCTGGCGCGCCTGGAGTTCGTGATCAACAACATGATCGCCATCCACCCGCAGGCCGTGATCGAGTACCCCAAGCTGCCGGCCGACCTCAAGGAAAAGGTCGAAGCCGCCGCGCGCGGCTACGAGAACCCGCGCGCCTTCTTCGTCGAGAAGCTGGTGGAAGGTGTGGCCACCATCGCCGCCGCCTTCTGGCCCAAGCCGGTGATCGTGCGCCTGTCGGACTTCAAATCGAACGAGTACAAAAAGCTGCTGGGCGGCGAGCGCTACGAGCCCGACGAGGAAAACCCCATGCTGGGCTTCCGCGGCGCCTCGCGCTACATCGCCGAGTCCTACCGCGACTGCTTCGACATGGAATGCAAGGCCATGAAGCGCGTGCGCGATGAATTAGGTTTAACGAACGTCGAAATCATGGTGCCGTTCGTGCGGACGCTGAGCGAAGCAAAAAGAGTCGTGGAATTGCTGGGAGAAAACGGCCTGAAGCGGGCGGAGAACGGGCTGCGCGTCATCATGATGTGCGAATTGCCCTCCAACGCGCTGCTGGCCGAACAATTCCTCGAGCATTTCGACGGGTTCTCCATTGGATCAAACGACCTGACGCAATTGACCCTCGGCCTGGACCGGGATTCCGGCCTGGTGGCCGACGGCTTCGACGAGCGCGACGCGGCGGTCAAGGCGCTGCTGAAACTGGCCATCCAGGCCTGCCGCAAGCACAACAAGTACGTGGGCATTTGCGGCCAGGGCCCCTCCGACCACCCCGACTTCGCCCAATGGCTCATGCAGGAAGGCATCGAAAGCGTCTCCCTCAATCCGGACACGGTGGTGGACACCTGGCTGGCCCTCGCCAAGGCCGCAGCGGCCAACCCGGCACCCAGCGCGGTACGGGGCTAGGAAACCCCTCGCCGGAGGCGAGGGCATCGAGAAGAATGAAGTAAAGCTATCGGCGCGTCTTGATAAGTCTCTGCTGCTCCCGCTGCCAATCCTTGTTCTTCTCAGCCTCACGCTTGTCGTACTGCTTCTTACCCTTGGCCAACCCCATTTCCAGTTTTATGTTCCCCTTGTTGAAATGCAGGTTGATGGGCACCAGCGTGTACCCGGCGCGTTCCACCTTGCCGATGAGCTTGCGGATTTCCTCCGCTTTCAAAAGCAATTTCCTTGTGCGCACCGGGTCGGCATGAACATGGGTGGAGGCCGAGGTCAGCGGGCTGATGTGCGAGCCGAGCAGGAACACCTCGCTGCCGCGCACGATGACGTAGGCTTCCTTCAGGTTGGCGCGCCCGGCGCGGATGGCCTTGACCTCCCAGCCCTGCAGCGCGAGGCCGGCTTCGTAGCGCTCCTCGATGAAGTAGTCGTGGAAGGCCTTGCGGTTTTCGACAATGCTCATGGCGCGATTCTACCCGCCCGCCTTTCATCCGACGGCCCCGGGGGGCGCGCATGACCACGGTGGTCGAGCGCTCGGTGCTGGTGGAGTTCAGCGCCGCGCAAATGCGCGCGCTGGTGGAAGGCATCGAGGACTACCCCAAGTTCCTGCCCTGGTGCGCCGGCGCCGACATCGTGTCGCGCGAGCCGGGGAGGGTGGTGGCCACGCTGGAGATCAACTTCCGCGGCATCCGGCAGAAGTTCACCACCGAAAATATCGCCCTCAAAGAGGGCGAGGCCGACGCCATCCGCATTCGGCTGGTGTCGGGCCCGTTCAAGTCGCTGGACGGCGTGTGGACCTTCCAGCCCCTGGCCGAGGACGCCTGCAAGGTGCGCCTCAAGCTCAGCTATGAGTTCGCCAACCGCCTGCTGGAATCCATGGTCGGCCCGGTGTTCCGCTACATCGCCGACACCATGGTGGAGGCGTTTGTCCAGAGGGCAAGGGCGCTGGCAGGAACGAAATGAGCGGCGGCAGGCTGGTGGTTGAGGTGGTCTACCCCCTGCCGGAACGGCAGGGCATCGTGACCCTTGATCTTCCCGCGGGAAGCACCGTCCGTGACGCCCTGGCTGCGTATCGCGATCGGTCCGGGCAGCCCATGTCGCCCGACATTGAACATGCTGCGGTGGCCCGCTATGGCCACGTGATCGACCGCAACGATCCGGTTAAGGATGGCGACCGGCTCGATATCTTAAGGCCGCTAACCGTAGATCCAAAAGACGCGCGGCGCAGGCGTGCCGCATTGCACGGGCGGGCTAAGCCGAAGCGCTGACGCGCCTTCGCTCTGCTTCGCTTCGGTCAGCTGCAGTTCGCCGTCACCGACTGCTTGGCGCGCTCCATCTCCTGCGCCACCTGCGAGTCGTCCAGGAAGTAGCGCTCGCCCTTCTCGTTGATGCGCGCCTGCCGCCCGCCCATTTGCAGGCTGGCGAGGTTGGCGCGGGCGGCGGTGCAGTTCTTCTGCTTGGCGTCGGCCTGTTCCTGTGCCTCGGACGACTTCTTGGCGGCCTCGGCGTCGTCGGCGCGCCGCTTCCTGAAATCGGCATCCTGCTCGGCCACCGATTTGGGCCCGGAGGACTTTGCGGCGGCGCTTCCCGGGGCAGCGCCTCCGGGGGCGGCGGCAGCGGCGGGCGCGGGCGGCGGCGCGACGCGGCTCGGCACGCGCTCCTGGATGGGCGCCGACTTGGTGTTGGAGGGGCAGGGCGACTGCGAATACACGGTCTTGCCGCCCGCGCCCACGCACTTGTAGATCTGGGCAAAGGCGGGTGCCCCCGCGGCCAGCGCGCCGGCGGCGAAAAGGGCAAGGGCGAGGGGCTTCACGTAGGCTTTCATGGCCGTTCCTTTGAGGTCGGGGCGCCGGTCTTGTTGGGCCGAGCGCCCGGGGCACCTTAGGCGCTTTTCTCAATCCAGTCAACGCACTTTGCCCGGTTCCGCGCAGTTCAGAATTTACTGGTGCGCCGCACTTGCGTATAATGCCGCTTTGCGCCGGGACTTCCTATGCGTGTGCTTCAAAAAGCCCTGACGTTCGACGACGTTCTGCTCGTTCCCGCCCACTCGACCGTCCTGCCCCGCGATGTCAGCCTCGCCACCCGGCTGACCCGAAAAATCAAGCTGAACATCCCCCTGGTGTCCGCCGCCATGGACACGGTGACCGAGGCGCGCCTCGCCATCGCCCTGGGCCAGGAAGGGGGCATCGGCATCATCCACAAGAACCTCTCCGCCAGGCGCCAGGCCGCCGAGGTGGCCAAGGTCAAGCGCTACGAGTCGGGCGTGCTGCTCGACCCCATGACGGTGGCCCCCGACATCACCGTGGGCCAGCTCCTGGAGCTGACGCACCAGCACAAGGTGTCGGGCTTCCCGGTGGTGGAAGGCGGGCGGCAGCACGGCAAGGTGCTGGGCATCGTCACCAACCGCGACTACCGTTTCGAGACCAACCACGGCCTGCCGGTGTCGGCCATCATGACCCCGCGCGAGCGCCTGGTGTTCGTGCGCGAGGGCGCCAGCCCCGAAGAGGCGCGCGCGCTCTTGCACCGCCACCGCCTGGAGCGCGTGTTGGTGGTGAACGCCGCCTTCGAGCTGCGCGGCCTCATCACCGTCAAGGACATCCTGAAATCCAGCGAATACCCGCTCGCCTGCAAAGACGAGCAGGGCAAGCTGCTGGCCGGCGCCGCCGTAGGCGTGGGCGAGGGCACCGAGGAGCGCGTCGAGGCCCTGGCCGAGGCCGGGGTGGACGTGATCGTGGTCGACACCGCCCACGGCCATGCCCAGGGCGTGCTCGACCGCGTGCAGTGGGTGAAGAAGAGCTTCCCCAGGGTGCAGGTGGTGGGCGGCAACGTGGCCACGGCCGCCGCGGCGCGCGCGCTGGTGGACCACGGCGCCGACGGCGTGAAGGTGGGCATCGGGCCGGGCTCGATCTGCACCACGCGCATCGTGGCCGGCGTGGGCATTCCGCAGATCACCGCCATCCACAACGTGGCCGAGGCGCTCGCGAACACCGACGTGCCGCTGATCGCCGACGGCGGCATCCGCTTTTCGGGCGACATTTCCAAGGCCATTGCCGCGGGCGCGCATTGCGTGATGCTGGGGAGCCTCTTCGCCGGCACCGAGGAGGCGCCGGGTGAGACCATTCTCTACCAGGGCCGCTCGTACAAGAGCTACCGCGGCATGGGCAGCCTGGGCGCCATGCAGGAAGGCGCCGCCGACCGCTACTTCCAGGACCCGGCCAACAACGCCGACAAGCTGGTGCCCGAAGGCGTGGAAGGCCGCGTGCCCTACAAGGGCAGCGTGGTCTCCATCATCTACCAGCTCACCGGAGGCGTGCGCTCCAGCATGGGCTACTGCGGCTGCGAGTCGCTGGACCAGATGCGCACCCGCGCCGAGTTCGTGGAAATCACCTCCTCCGGCATCCGCGAGTCGCACGTCCACGACGTGCAGATCACCAAGGAAGCGCCGAATTACCGTGTCGAATAAGCACGGTGTGGAGCAGGGCGTGATGGCCGCCGTTCCGCATGCCGGGCATTCCGCGGGCGCCCACGCCGGTTCTCATGCCGGGTCCCACGCAACCGAGGCCCGGCACGACCGCATCCTCATCCTGGACTTCGGCTCCCAGGTCACACAGCTCATCGCGCGCCGCGTGCGCGACGCCGGCGTGTACTGCGAGCTGCACGCCCACGACGTGTCCGAGGATTTCATCCGCGCCTTCGCGCCGCGCGGCATCATTCTCTCGGGCAGCCACGCCTCGGCCTACGAAACCGACACCCCGCGCGCGCCCGATGCCGTGTTCGAACTGGGCGTGCCCGTGCTCGGCATCTGCTACGGCATGCAGACCATGGCCGCTCAGCTCGGCGGCAAGGTGGAAATGGGCCACGTGCGCGAGTTCGGCTACGCCGAGGTGCGCGCCCGCGGCCACACCCGCCTGCTGGACGGCCTGGAAGACCTGAGAAACGCCCAGCAGCACGGCCTGCTCAAGGTGTGGATGAGCCACGGCGACAAGGTCACCGGCCTGCCGCCCGGCTTCACCGTCATGGCCTCCACCGATTCCTGCCCCATCGCCGGCATGGCCGACGAGAACCGCCACTACTACGGCGTGCAGTTCCATCCCGAGGTGACGCACACGCTCAAGGGCAAGGAGATTCTCGAGCGCTTCGTGCGCGACATCTGCGGCTGCCGGGGCGACTGGAACATGCCCGACTACGTATCGGAGGCCGTGGAAAAAATACGTAACCAGGTAGGTGACGAAGAAGTGCTCTTAGGACTGTCGGGGGGCGTGGATTCGGCCGTGGCCGCGGCGCTCATCCACAAGGCCATCGGCGACAAGCTCACCTGCGTGTTCGTGGACACGGGGCTGCTGCGGCTGAACGAAGCACAGGAAGTGATGAAGGCGGTGGCCAAGGGCCTGGGCGCGAAAGTGGACCTGGTGAACGCCGAAGAGCGGTTCATGGGTGAATTGAAGGGCGTCAGCGACCCCGAGCAGAAGCGCAAGATCATCGGGCGGGAATTCGTCGAAGTGTTCCAGGCCGAAGCCAAAAAATTTAAAAACGTGAAATGGCTCGCCCAAGGAACGATCTATCCGGATGTGATCGAGTCGGCTGGTGCAAAAACCAAAAAGGCACACACCATCAAGTCTCACCACAACGTGGGCGGGCTGCCTGAAACATTGCACTTAAAGCTCTTGGAGCCGCTAAGAGAACTCTTCAAAGACGAGGTACGCAACTTAGGGTTGGCCTTGGGGTTGCCCAAAGAATTGGTATTCCGGCATCCTTTCCCGGGGCCCGGCCTGGGTGTGCGCATTCTCGGCGAGGTGAGGAAGGACTATGCGGACCTGCTGCGGCGGGCGGATGCCATCTTCATCGAGGAGCTGCGCAAGTTCACGGACGCGGATGGAGTGTCCTGGTATGACAAGACGGCGCAGGCGTTTACCGTGTTTCTGCCGGTGAAGTCCGTTGGGGTTATGGGAGATGGGCGGACTTATGAGTATGTGGTTTCGCTTCGGGCTGTGCAGACGACCGACTTCATGACTGCTGATTGGGCGCCTTTGCCGCATGAACTGCTTGCGCGGGTTTCTAGCCGCATCATCAATGAGGTGCGGGGCATAAACAGGGTTGTCTACGACATATCTTCGAAACCACCAGCCACGATCGAGTGGGAGTAGTCACGCAAGAAAATCAAAAGGGGCTTAGCCCCTTTTTTTATACGGGATGTAGGGTGTAGAGGAGCAATGCAGTGAAACCACCATATGTTCGTACTGGCACTGCCGCAGAAACCGAGGAATACCTCAGCAGACGGGGTCAATGGACCGTTGCAAATCTGCGCCAAAGCATCGGTTGGACCAAGACTCCCATAACAATCGAGTATTCCGGGCATACACTGGCGCTACTTCCGGAAGACACCGATCATGTTCCAGCTATTGCGACCCTTGGTGAGGGGGATGTAACGCGCCGCTTGATTTTGGAGTTTGCGAGCGCTCTAACCTGGACCGATGGCGGTGAAATGACGATTGAGCACTG
>DATNCF010000423.1:0-3298 GCA_035571675.1 Burkholderiales bacterium
GCGCCCTCGACCAGGTCCTTGGCTTCCTTCAGACCCAAGCCGGTGAGCTCGCGGATCACCTTGATCACGGTCACCTTCTTGTCCGCCGGGTATTCCTTGAGGGTCACGGTGAATTCCGTCTTCTCCTCGGCCGGGGCGGCGGCGGCGGCGCCCGCACCCGCGGCGGCGGCCACGGCCACCGGGGCCGCGGCGGTGACGCCGAACTTTTTCTCCATGTCGGAGATCAGCTCGACGACTTCCATCAGGGTCATCTTGGAGATCGCATCGAGGATTTCGTCTTTGTTAGCAGCCATTTCAATACTCCTAAATAGGTTCTAAGACAGTTAAGCGCCCGCGGCCTGTTTCTGGTCGCGTACGGCGGCAAGGGTGCGTGCGAGCTTTGCCGGCGGCTCTGCGAGCGTGCGGACGAACTTCTGGATCGGTGCCTTCATGACACCGAGCAGCATCGACAACGCCTGTTCGCGGGTCGGCAGACTCGCCACCTTCTCGAGCTCGGCCCCAGGGAACACCTGGCCGCCAAGAGACACGAGAGTCGCCACGAGCTTGTCGTTCGCCTTGGAGAAGTCCTTCACCACGCGCGCGGCCGCGCCCGGATCGTCCTTCGAGAAAGCGAGCACCAGAGGCCCTTTGAGCTTAGGTCCGACTGATTCGAACGACGTGCCGGTGAGCGCCTTGCGGGCGAGCGTGTTCTTGACCACACGCACGTACACGCCTGACTTTCTCGCCTTGCTACGCAGCTCGGTCATCTGACCGACGGTAAGCCCGCGGTACTCGGCGGCCACGACCGAGTGGGCTTTTGCTGCCACCTCGGCCACTTCCGCGACGAGCGCCTTTTTGTCTTCCAGGTTGAGCGCCATTCATTTCTCCTCTCGCCTGAAGATCACTACATGAAGCTGCTCATCCGTAAGCGGCTTCCCCTATCGACGGTGACCTCCACGCCTCGAGGAGTTCCTCGATGCGAAAAGCGGTTCACCATCTGCGCAGGCGCTCCATTAAGAGGGCCGGATCCCTCGCCTGCGGTCTTCGATGATGGCTAGGCGCCGTGAGCGCGCCAGCCCGCACCAAACTTGGTCTCCCCGCCCGGCCTTTAAGGCCGCGCGGCATCAAAAATCAGCTGAGCGTCGAATGATCGATCTGCACGCCCGGCCCCATGGTCGAGGACAGCGTGACGCGCTTCAGGTACACGCCCTTGGAACTCGCGGGCTTGGCCTTCTGCAGGTCCGCGATCAAGGCTGCGAGGTTTTCCTTCAGCGCATTGAGCTCAAAATTCGCCTTGCCGATCGTGCAATGCACGATGCCGGCCTTGTCGACGCGGTAGGTGACCTGGCCGGACTTGGCGTTCTTCACCGCCGTCGCGACATCCGGGGTCACGGTGCCGACCTTGGGGTTCGGCATCAGTCCGCGCGGACCGAGAATCTGGCCCAGCTGGCCGACGACACGCATGGCGTCGGGGCTGGCGATGACGCGGTCGAAGTTGATCTGGCCGGCCTTCACCTGCGCGGCGAGATCCTCAAGTCCCACGATGTCCGCGCCGGCCGCCTTCGCCAGCTCCTGGTTCTTGCCGGAGGTGAACACCGCCACGCGTACCGTCTTGCCGGTGCCGTGCGGCATCACCGTCGAGCCGCGCACCTGCTGGTCGGACTTGCTGGCGTCGATCCCCAGGTTCACGGCCGCATCGACCGCCTCGGGGAACTTGGCCGTGGCGAACTCCTTCACCAGCTTCAGGCCCTCTTCCACAGGGTACTGCTTGCCTGGGGTGATCTTGTCCTTCCAGGCCTTGATCCGCTTTGCGACTGCCATGACTTACACCCCTTCCACGTCGACGCCCATGCTGCGGGCGCTGCCCGCGATGGTGCGGACCGCGGCGTCCAGATCGGCGGCGGTCAGGTCGGGTTGTTTCATCTTGGCAATCTCTTCCAGCTGCTTGCGGGAGATCTTGCCCACCTTGGCGGTGTTGGGGGTGCCGGAGCCTTTTTCAATACCGATCGCCTTGCGGATCAGCACGGCCGCCGGCGGGGTCTTCATCACGAAGGTGAAGCTGCGATCGCTGTAGACGGTGATCACCGTCGGGATCGGCAAGCCCTTCTCCAGCTTCTGGGTCTGTGCATTGAACTGCTTGCAGAACTCCATGATGTTGACGCCCTGCTGGCCCAGCGCCGGCCCGATGGGCGGCGAGGGATTGGCAGAGCCTGCAGGCACCTGCAGCTTGATGTAACCGTTTACTTTCTTAGCCATGCATACCTCTCCTCAAGGTCCTGAACGCCTGTGCGGCTCCCTTGCAAGGAATAAAGGCCAAAACACGCAGCCCGCGCTGCACCCGTCACTCAGGCCTTCTCGACCTGAGAGAAATCCAGCTCCACCGGGGTGGAACGCCCCAGGATCTGCACTGCCACCTGCAGGCGATTCTTCTCGTAATTCACGCTCTCCACGACCCCGTTGAAGTCGTTGAAGGGCCCGTCGACCACGCGCACCACCTCGCCGGGCTCGAACAGCACCTTCGGCCGCGGCTTGTCCACGCCCTCTTCCACCCGCCGCAGGATCTGGTTCGCTTCCTTGTCGGTGATGGCGGCCGGCTTCTCCGGCGTGCCGCCGATGAACCCGAGCACCTTCGGCACGTCGCGCACCAGGTGCCAGGTCTCTTCGTCCATCTCCATCTGCACCAGCACGTAGCCGGGGTAGAACTTGCGCTCGCTCTTGCGCTTCTGGCCGTCGCGCATCTCCACCACTTCCTCGGTCGGGACCAGGATCTCGCCGAAGCGCGGCTCAAGTCCGGCGCGCGCGATGCGCTCCTTGAGCGACTCCGCCACGCGGTGCTCGAAGTTCGAGTAGGCGTGCACCACGTACCATCTCATCGCCACTATCAACTCCCCTGCCCGGTGAGAAAGCGCGTAGCCCAGGCGAGCGCAAAATCCAGCAGCCAGAAAAACAGCCCGGCGATGGAGACGAAGATGAACACCGCGAGGGTCGTCTTGCCGGTCTCCTCGCGGGTCGGCCAGACGATCTTGCGCAGCTCGACGCGGGCGGCATCCATGAACGAGCGGAACTGCGTGCCGTAGGCGGAGAACGCCACCACCAGCGCGCCCAGCACCAGGCCTGCGACCACGCAGCCCCAGCGCAGCCACACGTTCTGGTCGCCCAGCACGTAATAGCCCGCGACCCCGAGGATCACGAGCAGGGTGGCCACCACCAGCTTCGCGGTATCCGCGCTGCCGGCGGGCTGTACTTTGATGTCTTCTGTCATGTCAACCGATGGCAGGCCAGGAGGGAATCGAACCCCCAACCTGCGGTTTTGGAGACC
>DATNCF010000424.1:0-4876 GCA_035571675.1 Burkholderiales bacterium
CGCTGCATGTTCGAGAGCAACTTCCCGGTCGACCGCGAGCGCTGCTCCTATGGCGTGCTGTGGAACAGTTTCAAGAAAATCGCCGCCCGCTACACCATGGACGAGAAGCTCGACCTGTTCTGCAATACCGCGGCCAGCGTCTATCGGCTGCCTCAATTCATCAGCGCCGCGCCGGCCAGGGAACAACCATGACCACCATCGGCACGCCGCTCTCGCCCAGCGCCACGCGCGTGCTGTTCCTGGGCTCAGGCGAGCTGGGCAAGGAAGTGGTGATCGAGCTGCAGCGATTCGGCTGCGAGGTCATTGCCGTGGACCGCTATCCCAACGCGCCCGCCATGCAGGTGGCGCACCGCTGCCACGTCGTGGACATGCTGGACGGGGAAGCGCTGCGCCGCGTGATCGAGCTGGAGCGGCCCCAATACGTCGTGCCCGAGATCGAGGCCATTGCCACCGCCACCCTGGTGGAACTGGAGGCCGAGGGCTGGACCGTCATCCCCACGGCGCGCGCCGCCCGCCTCACCATGGACCGCGAGGGCATCCGCCGCCTCGCCGCCGAGGAGCTGGGCCTGCCCACTTCCCCCTATCGCTTCGCCGGCAGCGAGGCCGAGTACCGCGCCGCGGTGGAAGCCATCGGGCTGCCGTGCGTGGTGAAGCCGGTGATGAGTTCCTCCGGCAAGGGCCAAAGCCTGGTGCGCAAAACCGATGACGTGGGCGCGGCGTGGACCTATGCCCAGCAAGGCGGGCGCGCCGGCGCGGGCCGCGTCATTGTCGAAGGCTTCATCGATTTCGAATATGAAATCACGCTGCTCACGGTTCGACACCTGGGCAACGGCGCGATCACCACCAGCTTCTGCGAACCCATCGGGCATTTGCAGATCGACGGCGATTACCGCGAGTCATGGCAGCCCCAGCCCATGAGTCCGGCGGCGCTGGCCGAGGCGCGGCGCATGGCCGCTGCCGTGACCGGCAACCTGGGCGGTCGCGGCATTTTCGGCGTTGAGCTGTTCGTCAAAGGCGATCGCGTCTGGTTCAGCGAAGTCTCGCCCCGGCCGCATGACACCGGACTGGTGACGTTGGTCTCGCAGGACCTGTCCGAATTCGCACTGCATGCGCGCGCCATCCTGGGCCTGCCCATTCCGGCCATCCGCCGCCACGGCGAATGCGCCGCCTCCTGCGCCATCCTGGTGGAGGGCGAATCCGACCGTGTGCGCTATGAAAACGTGGAAGCCGCGCTGGCCATGGAAGACACCGCCCTGCGCCTGTTCGGCAAGCCGGAAGTGCGCGGCAAGCGGCGCATGGGCGTCGCCCTCGCGCTGGGAAAAAACCTACAGGACGCCCGCACACGGGCGAAAGCCGTGTGCCAGGCGGTCCTGCACGGCGTCCGGACGGACGCCTGAGAGAATTGCAAGAAACGTTGCGGGGCGCTGATCAGCCGCCCACGCCGCCGGGCTGATTGCTTTCCTGCAGGAAGCGCGCATCCCAGGCGTCCGGAGAATTGGAGCCGGCCTTGTCGCGATACTGGGTGGTGCGGTCGCTGGCCGCGGACTGGTCGGCCGCGTAAACGGCCGGAGCGGCCACCGCGGCGCCCAGCGCCGCAACGATCAGAAGGGTCTTTGCTTTCATGGCGATTTCCTTTCGGGAGTTGACTTCAAAATGTTCCTCCTCCGAATGCGTTGATCATGCACCCGTCGTTGCCGCAACGGAAATGCATGCTCCTCATAGCTATAATTCAGTGTATGAATATCGATACCTTCGACCTCAATCTGCTGAGAATGTTCCACGCCATGATGGAGGAGCGAAACGTCACCCGCGCCGCGCAGCGGGTTCATCTCTCGCAGCCCGCCGCCAGTCATGCGCTTGCAAGGTTGCGCAAGCAAATCGGCGACCCGCTGTTCGTGCGCGCCGGCCGCAGGATGATTCCCACCGCGAAAGCGTCCGAGCTCGGGCCCGCGGTCGGCGAAATGCTCAAGCACTTGGCGCCGGCGCTGGGCGCCGCGCCCTTCGACCCCGCCGTATCCAGCGCCACATTTCGAATCGGCATGATCGATTTCGTCGAATACCTTTTATCGCCGCTGTTCTCACGGCTGATCCGCGAGGATGGACCGCGTTTGCGCGTGCTGGTTCGCGCGCCCGATCCCGAATCAGTTGAAAGCCAGCTCGCGAGCGGAGAGCTCGACATGGCCATCGGCGTTTTCGATGCCTCCGCGGCCGGCATCCATGGCCGCCGCCTCGCGGACCAGCCCATGGTGGGCGTGGTGAGAAAAGGCCACCCTCTGGCCAAGGGAAAGATTTCAGCCCAGCAACTGCGCGACACGCCGCGCCTGTCGACCACTGCGCGCCACAACGGCGTGGAAAGCCCGTTTGACAAGCAGCTTGCGCGCGCCGGCATCGCCGGCGAAGTGGTGTACGTGACGCAGAATTTCTTTTCCGTGCCCATGCTGCTCAAGACCACGGACCTGCTGCTGGTCACGGGCGCGGGCCTGGCGCAACTCTTGTGCTCGCAGCACCCGCTGGTGACCCTGCCGCTGCCGGCGCGGCTGCCGGCCCTGCAGGCGCAACTCCTGTGGCATGAGCGCACCCACTACGACCCTGCGCAGAAATGGATGCGCGAGCGGCTGCTTGAGGTGGCGCTGCGGTCGCAGCCGGGCCGTCCGGCCGAGCCGGCGCCGGCTTAACGAGCAACCGGCCAGGCGGCGGTCAGGCCGGCGCGACCATGAGCGCGCGGCGTGACGCAAACCAGGACAGGACCATGCCCATGACGAGGAAGGCCGCGCCGCCCCAGGCGAGCTGCACATAACCCTCCACGCCTGCTACCTGCGCCAGCATCAACCCCGCCACCGACGTGCCCAGGGCCTGCCCCACATAAATGGCCGAGCTGTTGAACGCGATGGACACCGGGGCCAGCGCGGGCGACAGCCCCGCCAGGCGCACCTGCTGGGCGCTGTTGGAAGAAAAGGCGCCCGAGCCCATGACGGCCAGCGCCAGCGCCATGAAGAACAGCCCGCCCTGCGACAGCGGCCAGATAGCCTGCGCCAGCAGCATCAGCGCGAGCGAGGCCATGACCACGCGCTCGGCGCCGAAGCGGTCGCACAGCGCGCCGCACACGGCGTTGCCCGCCACCCCGGTGACGCCGTAGCACACGATGAGCAGGCTCACCTGCGCGGAACTGGCGTTCACCAGCGCCTGCGCCGCCGCCACAAAATAGGCGAAGAGCACGAACTGCGCCGACGCGGCGAACACCGTCACGCCCGCCGTGGGCAGCACGGCCGGATGGCGGAACAGCGCCCGCCACATGGCGCCGTCGATGGCTTTCACGCGCAGGCCGGGCGGCAGCGCCGCCCACAGCCACAGCGCCGAAACAAGCGCGCCCGCGGCCACCAGCGCGAAGCCGGTGCGCCAGCCGATGGCCGCGCCCACGTAGGCCCCGAGCGGCAACCCCACCACCGCGGCAATGGACCACCCCAGGAACACGAAGGCCATGGCGCGCCCGCGATGTTCCGCCGGCGTAAGCAGCGCGGCAATGGCCGCCGCCTGGGCCACGTACAGCCCGGCCGAAATGGAAGTGACGGCGCGCACCACCAGCATGGCGCCGTGGGTGGACACCAGCGCCGCCGCGACGTGGCCGGCGAAGAACAGCAATTGCACGGCCACGATGAGGGCGCGCCGGTCGAAACGGCTGGTGAGGCCCGAGAGGAACGGCGCGGTCACCGCAATGGTCACGGCAAAGACGGTGATCAGTTGCCCCGCCGCCGGCAGGCTCACGCCCAGCCCCTGCGCCAGCGACGGCAGCATGCCCGGCACGATCATGGTGCCGGTGCCGATGATGAAATTGCCGAAGCACAGCGCCAGCAATTGCGGTGAAACAGGCGAATACGCCTTGGAATCCCGCGCTGCCTGCCCCTCTTCTTTCAACTCGGCTTTGGCTTCAGGCATGCACGCTTTCTTTTGCGGTGAGTTCGAAGCCGGCCGCGCGCGTTTCATGGGCGAGCAGCCAGCGCTTGCATTCAATGCCGCCGGCGTACCCGGTCAGGGCGCCGTTCGCGCCGATGACGCGGTGGCAGGGGACGATAATACCAAGCGGGTTGCGGCCATTGGCGAGCCCCACCGCCCGCGCCGAACCTTCCGCGCCGATGCGCTTCGCCAGTTCGCCGTAGCTCTCGGTGCGGCCGTAGGGGATGTCGCGCAAACCCTGCCACACGCGCTTCTGGAACGGGGTGCCGGTTGCATCCAGTCGTAAGGAGAATATCTTCAATTCTCCGGCGAAATAGGCGGCGAGCTGTTCGCGCACGGCTGCGAACGCGCCGGGATCGCGGCGGCGCTCGGTTTCGGCGCGCTCCTTGAAGCCTTGGGCCTCCATGTACAGGCCGGTCAACGCTTCGCCGTTGCCGAGCAGCAGCAGTTCCCCAATCGGGCTTTTCATGGTGCAGTAAAGAAGGGGTTCCATATCGTCTCCACTCATCAGAGTGCGGGTCTGGTTGATGTCACGAGGGCACGCGCTCCGCGCATGCGGGTTTCCGGCACCGCCGCTTGTGTCTTAGCGGGCGTGTTCCACAGGCACAGGGCGGCATAGGCACGCCACGGACGCCACGCTTCGGCGGCCTCGAGCAAGGCTCGCTCCCGCAGCCCCGATGTTTTCAACAGCACAAGGTCGGAATGAGGGAATGCGTCCGGATCACGCAGCGCTCGCATGGCGATGTATTGCACGGTCCACGGACCGATGCCGGGAATGGTGCGCAGCTCGGTCGCCACCTGCGCCGGGTCGGCGCCGGGCTCCAGATGCAGGCGTCCCGCGGCCGCCTCGATGGCCAGTTGCCGCACCGTCGCGGCGCGCCGGCCGGTCAGGCCGAGGGCCATCAGCTCCTTTACGTCGGCCTGG
>DATNCF010000425.1:0-3529 GCA_035571675.1 Burkholderiales bacterium
TCCGGGGAGAGGGACGAGGCGCCCACGACGCGCATGCCGGCGGCGGCAGCGCGGCGGGCCCACGTCAGGGCCGACGGCATGCCGCCCGGAAAGACCAGGGCCGACCGGGAACTCATGATGCCTGGCTCCGGGTGCGGCACCAGGTACGCCACATGTCGCGAAAGGCGTCTTCCACGCGGCGCGCCAGGCCGGGCTCGTCCATGATGCTGGAGTTCTGGAGGGCGCGGCGCACGTTGTGGCGCAGGCCGGGGATTTTGGACACCGCCTGCGACAGGAAGACAGCGGCTTCCACATACTGGTCGGGGGTCTCCGCCACCAGGTCGGGCGACCCCACCAGGGTCAGCACTTCGGCGCCGCAGCGCTGCACGGGCAGGCGGCCGGTGAGGGTTACGATCGGGACTCCCATCCACATGGTGTCGAGGCTGGTGCTGCCGCCGTTGTAAGGGAAGGGGTCGAGCGCGATGTCGATATTGCCATACGACGCCAGGTACTCCTTTTGCACGCTGGCGCCGGCGAATTCGAGGCGTTCCTTGGCGATGTCCTCTTCGGCAAACCAGGCGATGTACCGCTGCTGCTGCGTTTCGGTGTCCATGCCGCTGTATTTGATCAGCAGCCGGCTGCCCGGAACGGCGTGCAGTACCCTCGCCCAAAGGTGGACTACCTGGCGCGTGATCTTGGCGGCCCGATGGTAGGCGCCAAATGTAATGTAGCCGCGCGTAAGGCAGGGCGCGGGCGCCACGGGAATGTCGGCAAAGGGGCGGTAGGCATAGCAGGCTCCGGGAATCCGGTACACGGTCTCGCTGAACAGGTGCTCGGTGCCGGGGCAAGGCAGGAGCGCGTCGCCGAGGAAATAGTCCATGGTGGTGAGGCCGGTGGTGCTCACGACGCCCATCCAGGAGACCTGCACGGGCGCCGGTTTGCGCGCAAAGGCCTGATAGAACGCCCAATCCATGGTGGGGCCTGCCAGGTCGATGAGAATGTCGATGCCGTCCTCACGAATGAGTTCCGTCAGTTCCTCGCCGGACCCCCGGAAGGCCACGTAGTGGTCCACGCTGCGGCGCACCTCTTCGGTCAGATTGTCGGTAGTGGCGCCCAGGGAATAGACCCGCACCTCGAAGCGGGAGCGGTCATGGTGTTCGAAGAGGGGCGGCAGGAACCGCATGATGGCGTGGTTGTACAGGTCGGGTGACACGTAGCCGATTTTGAGGCGGCGCTCCGGATCCGGAACGTTGTGGTGCGGTCGAATGTGGCCAGCCAATGGGGCTGCATACAGCTCATTCCACCGGCAGGCCTCGGCGTAGAGCGTTTCGGGAGTGGTGTCCGGCAGAAAATTCAGGGCGAACAGCAGGGATCGATGAAGGGTGGGGTCGGGGATGGTCTCGAGGGCGCGGCGGTAGCCTGCCACGGCTTCCTCCATGCGGCCGAGCACGCCGCAGCACAGGCCCCGGACGGAATGCGCTACACGGTTGGAAGGGTCCGCCAGCAGGGCAAGGTCGGCCTCGGCGACGGCGTCTACGGCCTTCCCTTCCATCCAATTCATGCTGGCGAACAGGCCCCGGACGTGGGTTTCGAGCGAGCTGTCGAGCGCCAGGGCACGGGCCAGGTGATTACGCGCGGGCGCGTAATCGCGCAGGGCCTCATAGGCACAGCCGAGGGTGAAGAGTCCGCGCGTCCAGACGGGATGCGCTTGCACAATCTCTTCCAGGAGTTGAATGGCCTCGCGGCCGGCATCCTCGTTGCCGGGCGCGGCGGCAGAGGGCCGGGACATGGCCAAGGCGCGGCGAAAGCAGTCGCAAGCCTCGGGAAAGCGGCGGCGATCGGCCAGGAAGCACCCGAGTTCAGCCCGCGCCTGTTCGCCGGCCGGATAGATACTGACCGCCTGGCGATAGGCTTTTTCGGCCCGGACAAGGTCCACCGAGCGCAGGGTATCAGCTTCGCGCAACAGTTTCGCGCACCTTTCTTTGGGGGAAAGGCTGGTTCGCGGGCGGGCTGTTTTTACCTGCGTGCGCATGGATGTCTCCGGCGAAAAGCACCGAGAAGAGTCTCGGCGCGGCAAGCAAGAGTGCTTGCGCCACGTCGGGGCAGGCGGACTTTGGAACGTAAACACCGCACCCTGTTAAGTAGAGTGGCCGGGCGGGGCGGATATTTCTCAAAAAAACACCTGAGAAGTTACGGGTTTCTATCTGAGGTCGCCGCGGATTTCAGCGATCCGAAAGCGTCTAAGGGGCGCTGGCGTGGGCTTTTACGCTCTCTTCGCCTCCAAGCCAACGCGGGACCGTGGATTCATACTTTCTTCTCCTCCGCCGATCAGTCCATTGACCGGTAAGATGCCGGATCTCACAAAACAGAAGGATACTTCTCATGGTTTCCCTGCAAACTAACGTAAACTCCCTTGTCGCTCAGCAGAACCTGAACGTCAACAATACATTTCAGAGCCGAACTATCGCGCAGTTGACTTCCGGCTACCGCATCAACCAGTCGGGTGACGATGCGGCCGGCCTGGCGATTGCCAACAAGTTCCGCAGTTCGATTGCCGAGCTGACGCAGGGCGTCGCCAACGGCAATGACGGCGTAGCCCAGCTCCAGATCATGGATGGCGGGATGAACAACATCGCGCAGATCCTGGACCGGTTGAAGACCCTGGCCACGCAGTCGGCATCGGGCACGATCACCGATCAGAAAACCCGCGAAACCCTGAACTCCGAATTCCAATCGGACCTGGGCGAAATCGATCGCCAGGCGCAATCGATCGGGTTGAATACGTCGGGCAGCTTCGCCCGGAGTTTGAGCGTTTACCTGGGAGCGGGCACGGGGAGCGCGGGCACCGCCAACTCGGCGACGGCTTCGCTGGCCAACAGCCAGGTCAACCTGGACCTGACCCATTCCGCAGTGGACAGCCAAAGCCTGGGTTTGAAAGGCATGCAGGCGGTGAATCTCACCGATATCGGGGTCAATTCGGCGACTTCGGTGCAGAACATTATCGCCAATGCCGGAAACCAGGCAGCCAAAGCAGGCTATGCCTCCTTCCAGTTCTCGGGAGCCGGCTTCTCGGATGCAGGCAAGCAGACCATCTCAGTGAATCTGGCGGGCGTGACGGATGTGGCGACGCTGGTTACCGCCGTCAACGGCGCCATCCAGCAGACCGGCCAGGGCACCACCGCGGCAGCCACGGCATTCAAGAATGCCAACATCGTCGCCAGCGTATACACCAACTCCGCGACGGGCGCCCAGTCGCTGGCGTTCACTTCCAGCACGTCGGCGTTCCAGGTGCAGGCGGGCGACCAGATCGGCAATGCCCTTTTGGGCAATGTCACCAATACGGGCACCCCCACCGCCCCGATCGCTACGGGCGCGGCTGTGACCGGGAACGCGACGGCGGTGACCGGCGCAACCACCACGGCCGGAACTTTCGCGGCAGGCACATCGGTGAATCTCGTGATTACGGGCGGCGGCCTGGCCGGCCCCGTGACGTTGAAGGTCAACACCGCCAACGCGGTGACCACCACCGGCGCGATTCAAGATCTGGAGA
>DATNCF010000426.1:0-18365 GCA_035571675.1 Burkholderiales bacterium
GTGGGCGAGGTTCTTTCGCAACCGGTTGGTGAAGGCGGATACGTCCGGTCCGGCGGGCATGGACCGGGCCGCCGGCGGTGTTGTCATGGCGCGGTTGTCATGGCCAGGGTCAGGCCTTCAGCCGGTAGCCGGTGCGGAAAATCCACGCGATCACCCCGATGGCGGCGAGCATGAACACCGCCGTCATGCCCAGGCTGAAGCCTACGCTCACGTCGGCCTTGCCGTAAAAGCTCCAGCGGAACCCGCTGATCAGGTAGACGACGGGGTTGAACAGCGACAGAGTGCGCCAGAAGGGCGGCAGGATGTGGATGGAGTAGAAGCTGCCGCCCAGGAAGGTGAGCGGCGTGATGATGAGCATGGGCACCACCTGCAGTTTCTCGAAGCCGTCGGCCCAGACGCCGATGATGAATCCGATCAGGCTGAAAGTCACCGCGGTGAGCACCATGAACAGCAGCATCCATGCCGGGTGCTCGATGCGCACTTCCACCAGGCAGGCCGCGGTGGCGAGGATGACCAGGGCCAGGATGGCCGATTTGGTGGCCGCGGCGCCCACATAGCTCAACACGATTTCCAGCGTGGACACCGGCGCGGACAGCAGTTCGTAGATGGTGCCCACGAACTTGGGGAAGTAGATGCCGAACGACGCGTTCATGATGCTCTGGGTGAGCAGCGACAGCATGATGAGTCCGGGCACGATGAAGGCCCCGTAGGCCACGCCGTCCACCTCCTGCACGCGCGAGCCGATGGCCGCGCCGAACACCACGAAGTACAGCGCGGTGGATATGACCGGCGACACCAGGCTTTGCCCCAGCGTGCGCCCGAAGCGCGCCATTTCGAAGCGGTAGATGGCGCGCACGGCATGGACATTGGGGCCGCTCATGGCTTTTTCTCCACGAGGGTCACGAAAATGTCCTCCAGCGAGCTCTGCGTGGTGTGCAGGTCCTTGAAGCGGATGCCCGCGGCGGTGACCGCCGCCAGCAGCGCGGGAATGTCGCCCTTGCCGCCTGAATGGCCGTTGCCCGCCCGCTCGTCATAGGTGTAGACGAGCTGGCTTCCGCCCTGGCCAAGGGCGAGGTGGTAGTCGGCCAGCGCGGCCGGGACGGACTGCAGCGGATCGTGCAGCTCCAGGCTGAGCTGCTTGCTGCCGAGCTTGCGCATCAGCTCGGTCTTCTGCTCCACGAGGATGATCTCGCCGTGGCTGATGACGCCCACGCGGTCGGCCATTTCTTCGGCTTCCTCGATGTAATGGGTGGTGAGGATGATGGTGACGCCGGACTCGCGCAGGTGCCGCACCAGCGCCCACATGTCGCGGCGCAGCTCCACGTCCACGCCGGCCGTGGGCTCGTCCAGGAACAGGATGCGCGGCTCGTGCGACAAAGCCTTGGCCATCATGACGCGGCGCTTCATGCCGCCCGACAGCATCATGATCTTGCTGTCCTTCTTGTCCCACAGCGACAGGTCGCGCAGCACTTTCTCGATGTGGGCGGGGTTGGCGGGCTTGCCGAACAGTCCGCGGCTGAACGACACCGTCGCCCATACCGTCTCGAAGGCGTCGGTGGTGAGTTCCTGTGGCACCAGGCCGATGAGCTCGCGCGAGGCGCGGTAGTCGCGCACCACGTCGTGGCCGTCCACGGTCACCCGACCCTCGCTGATGCGCACGATGCCGCAGATGGCGCCGATGAGCGTGGTCTTGCCCGCGCCGTTGGGCCCGAGCAGGGCAAAAATCTCGCCGGGCTGGATTTCCAGGCTGACGTTCTTCAGCGCCTGCAGGCCGGAGGCGTACTTCTTCGACAGGCCCTGCACCGAAATGATGGGTTGGGCCATGCTTAGCGCGGATCGTACAGGGCCAGCACGCCGTCCAGGCCGGCGTGGTTGAAGGAATAAGTGGCGTGTTCGCGCACCACGGGCTTGGCGTGGTAGGCGATGGACACGCCGGCCTCGGCCAGCATGAGCAGGTCGTTCGCCCCGTCACCCATGGCAATGACTTGATCGTGTTGCAGATTCAGGGCCGTGCGCAGTTCCGCGAGCCTGGATGCCTTGGCCTGGGCGTCGACGATGCTGCCCAGCACTTTCCCGGTCAGCTTGCCATCCGCGATTTCGAGGGTATTGGACAACGTGTGGTCCAGACCCAGGCGCGCTTTAAGGCGTTCGGTGAAGAAGGTGAAGCCGCCGGAGACCAGCAACGTCTTTATATTGAGCCCTTTGAGGCGCGCCAGCATGGTCTCGGCGCCGGGTGAGAGCCGCAGGCGCTCGTCGTAGACGCGCTGCAGGGCCTCCTGGGGGAGGCCGGCCAGCAATGACACACGCCGGCGCAGGCTTTCGGGGAAATCGATTTCGCCACGCATGGCCGAAGCGGTGATGGCCGCGACCTGCGGCTTGATGCCCTGCATGTCGGCAATCTCGTCGATGCACTCTATTGTTATCAGCGTGGAATCCATGTCCATGGCGAGCAGGCCGAAATCAGAGAGCTTTTTCCCGGGTGGGACAAACGCGTGATCCAGATTGGTCTGCTGGCAATGCGCGGCAACCGCGGCTCGCATGACAGGGTCCGGCTCGTTGATTGGAATGCGGGCCGAATGCTCGAAGGCACGTATTGCCCGCTCCTGCACATTGCAGATCCGGGCGATGGCGGTCGCATGGTCGCGCTTGAATGCAGGCCCATGAACGACCAAATCAAATTGAGACGACATTTAGCTCCCTGACCGGATATTTGTCGTTATTTTCTACGAGGCTTCCCGCTGCCGCGGGAAGGGGCCGCCTGGCTCGGCGCTTCTGCGGCATTTTCGGGCAAGGCCCCCTTGAGAACGTCGAATATATGTTTTACCGACGTCACCCGTTCCTGCATATTGTTGGTTACCCGCTCGATTCGCAATTTCGTCGGTCCCGCCAGTTTCCACCCTCTGTTTCTCTGCACCATCAAAATAACTTTGCCCGCCTCGATCGGCGGATTGGCGACGAACTGCAATTGTATGGTTTCGCTGGTGGCTTCCACGCGCGAGACGCCCAGCGGCTTGCCGAGAATCCTCAGCTTGTGGCTGTCTATGAGCGCCCGTGCGGGTTCCACCAGTTCGCCAAATCGGTCCACCAGCTCTTCCTGCAGCAGATCCAGTTGGTCAAGGTCTTCGCAATTGGCCAGCCGCTTGTACAGCACCAGCCGTTCGTGCACGTCGGAGCAATAGTCGGCGGGCAGCAATGCCGGCACGTGCAGATTGATTTCCGTGGCCGTGTCGAACGGTTCCGACAGGTCCGGTTCCTTGCCTGACTTCAGCGACCGGACCGCGTGCTTGAGCATGTCGTTGTACAAATTGAATCCGATCTCCTGCATTTCCCCGGACTGCGACTCACCCAATACTTCGCCCGCGCCGCGGATTTCCAGGTCGTGCATGGCGAGGTAGAAACCCGAGCCCAGCTCTTCCATCATCTGGATGGCTTCCAGGCGCTTCTTGGCCGCCGGCGTGAGCGAGTCCTCGTCCGGGGTCATGAGGTAGGCATAGGCCTGGTGGTGCGAGCGGCCCACCCGCCCCCGCAGTTGATGCAGTTGCGCCAGCCCAAAGCGGTCGGCGCGCTCGATGATGATGGTGTTGGCGGTGGGGATGTCGATGCCGGTCTCGATGATGGTGGAGCACAGCAGCAGGTTGGCGCGCTGCTGCAGGAAGTCGCGCATGACGCGCTCCAGTTCGCGCTCGGGCATCTGGCCGTGCGCCACGGCGATGCGGGCCTCGGGCAGCAGCGAAGTCAGCTTCTCGCGCATCACCTCGATCGTGGCCACGTCGTTGTGCAGGAAATAGATCTGGCCGCCGCGTTTCAGCTCGCGCAGGGCCGCTTCGCGGATCAGTCCGGGCGAGTAGGCCGAGACGAAGGTCTTGATGGCCAGGCGCCGCTGCGGGGCGGTGGCGATGACCGAGAGGTCGCGCAGGCCTTCCAGCGACATGGCCAGGGTTCTGGGGATGGGCGTGGCGGTGAGGGTGAGCACATCCACCTCGGCGCGCAGCTTTTTCAGCGCCTCTTTCTGGCGCACGCCGAAGCGGTGCTCCTCGTCGACGATGACGAGGCCGAGGCGCGGGAAGCGCACGTCGTTCTGCAGCAGCTTGTGCGTGCCGATGGCGATGTCGATTTCGCCGCTGGTGATGCCGGCCAGGGCGGCCGTGGTTTCCTTGCCGGTGCGAAAGCGCGACAGTTCGACGATCCTGATGGGCCATTCGGCGAAACGGTCGGAGAAGGTCTGAAAGTGCTGCTCGGCCAGCAGGGTGGTGGGGGTGAGCACCGCCACCTGCGTGCCGTCGGCCACGGCCAGGAAGGCGGCGCGCAGCGCCACCTCGGTCTTGCCGAAGCCCACGTCGCCGCACACCAGCCGGTCCATGGGCCGGCCGTTGGTCATGTCCATGACCACCGCCTCGATGGCGGCGGCCTGGTCGGGCGTCTCCTCGAAGCCGAAGCCCTCGGCGAAGGCCTCCATGTCGTGGTGGTTGAGCTTGAACACCCGGCCCTCGCGCGCCGCGCGCTGGGCATACAGGTGCAGCAGTTCGGCCGCCGTGTCGCGCACCTGCCTTGCCGCCTTGCGCTTGGCGCGTTCCCAGGCTTCGCCCCCGAGCTTGTGGAGCGGCGCGGTCTCGGGCGGGCCGCCCGAGTAACGGCCGATCTGCGACAGCTGCGCCACGGGCACGTACAGCTTGTCTTCGCCGGCATAGGCAATGAGCAGGAACTCGCCCGCGCCCTCGCCGAAATCGGCGTTGATCAGCCCGTGGTAGCGGCCCACGCCGTGCTGCACGTGCACCACCGGGTCGCCGACGCGCAGTTCGGACAGGTCGCGCAGCATGCCCTCGACCGAGCTTTGGCGGGCCTTTTCGCGAGCCGCACGCGAACGGGCCATGCCAGTGAAGAGTTCGGCTTCTGTGATCAGCGCGAGCTTTTCATTGGGGAGCAGGAAGCCGTTGAGCAATGGCGCAACGCCCAGCATGACGTTGCCCGCGCTACCGTTGCCATCGTTCGATGGGGCGCGGTAGAAAGCTACGAAACCCTCCACCGTAGGCGGCCGTAGACCGTACTCCGCGAGGTATTGCGACAGCGTTTCGCGGCGACCAGCCGACTCCGCAAGCAGCAGGATGCGCATGCCGGAGGTGGCGGCAAAGTGCTTGAGCTTGTGCAGCGGGTCCGCGGCGCGCCGTTCCACCGCCAAGGGCGGTAATGGCGCGGCCCCGGCCTTGCCCTCGAATTGCTCGCGCGCAAAGCGCCTGGCGGCGACGAACAGCTCTTCGGTGGTGAGGTACAACTCGTGCGGCGCGAGCAGCGGCCGCGTGCTGTCGCCGCGCAGCAGCTTGTAGCGCGAATCGGTGTCGCGCCAGAACTCGGTGAGGGCGGCGTGCACGTCGCCGTGCAGGGCCATGCGCGCATCGCCGGGCAGGTAGTCGAACAGCGTGGCCGTGGCGTCGAAGAACAGCGGGATGTAGTACTCGATGCCGGGCGGGGCGACGCCGTTGGACACGTCCTTGTAGATGTTGCTCCTTGACGGGTCGCCCTCGAAGGCGTCGCGGTAACGGGCGCGGAAGCGCGTGCGCGAGGCGTCGTCCATGGGGAACTCGCGCGCCGGCAGCAGCCGCACCTCTGGCACCTTGTACAGCGTGCGCTGGGTGTCGGGGTCGAAGCTGCGGATGGACTCGATCACGTCGTCGTCCAGTTCCACACGGTAGGGCAGCGCCCCGCCCATGGGGAAAAGGTCGATCAGGCCGCCGCGCACGCTGTATTCGCCCGGCGCCACCACCTGCGTCACGTGGCTGTAACCGCCCAGGACGAGTTGCGAGCGCAGGCGCTCCACCGACAGCTTTTCGCCCTGTTTGAAAAAGAAGGTGTAGGCGGCGAGGAACGAGGGCGGCGCGACGCGCGTCAGCGCCGTGGCGGCCGGCACGATGACCACGTCGAATTCGCGCGACTGGATGCGGTACAGCGTGGCCAGGCGCTCGGAAATCAGGTCGTGGTGCGGCGAGAAATTGTCGTAGGGCAGGGTTTCCCAGTCGGGGAACAGGGTGCAGCGCAGGCCCGGGTCGAACCACGCGATCTCCTCGCCCAGGCGCTGCGCGTCGGTGGCGCGGGCGCAGACAATGGCGACGGGGTGGCCGGCGTCGGCGGCGGCGCGCGCCAGCCGCGCCAGTGCCAGCGCGTCGCCCGAATTTTCGCCTCCGGCTTCGCGTCCGGCGGACATGGATACCGGCGCGCCGGCGGCGGCCGGAACATCCGCGTCGGCCGTGATGGTGATACGAGCAGTGCTTGGGTTGAAACGTTTACGCAACATAAAAAACCGCAGTGGAAATAGCAAAGCCCGCGAAACGCCCGCGCACGGGTTTTACGTGCGGGGCGGGATTCGCGGGGCGACGGCTATAATTATAGCCGTCGCCGCTTTCCTTGGACCGAGCTTGTGCGCCGATTGTTCGCGAAGATTCGCGTAAAGATTCGTCTCGCCCCTTGATCCCATCGCGCTACTTTGGTTTGATTCCGGCCGCGGGCACGGGCGAGCGCTTCTCAAATATGGGGGCAGGGCAGCCGGTACCCAAGCAGTACCACGACATCGCAGGCCGCCCCATGCTGCTGCACGCCATCGAGGCGCTGCTGGCGGCGCCGGAAATCGAAACCCTCTTCGTGGTGCTGGCTCCCGGCGACGAGCGCTTCCGGCGCATGGACTTGGGTGCGCTCGCGCCGCGGGTCGAGCCGCTGTATTGCGGCGGGTCCACGCGGCGCGACACGGTGCTGAACGGCCTGGTGGCCGCTTCCAGCCTCCTGGAGCCCGAGGACTGGGTGCTGGTGCATGACGCGGCACGGCCCTGTCTCGCGCAGGCCGATTTGCGCCGGCTGATCGACGGCGTCACGCGCGCTGACGATGCGCCGGGCGGGCTGCTGGCCGTGCGCGTGGCTGACACCCTGAAGCGCGGCGACGAGCGCGGGCGCGTGGTCGCCACCGAGAACCGCGACGGGCTGTGGCAGGCGCAGACGCCGCAGATGTTCCGGCACGGCACGCTGCTGTCGGCGCTGCACGGTTCGCCCGGCGCCACCGACGAGGCGCAGGCCGTGGAGCGCCTGGGCGCGCAACCCCTGTTGATCGAGGGCAGCGCGCGCAACTTCAAGGTCACGTACGGGCCGGACGTGGAACTGGCGGCCCTGGTGCTGCAGACAAGCAGGGGATAAGAAAATGAGCGCCGGATTGGGCAAGGGTCTGCGGATCGGGCAGGGCTTCGACGTGCACGCGCTGGTGGCGGGCCGCAAGCTCATCATCGGCGGCGTGGACATCCCATACGACAGGGGGCTGGACGGGCATTCTGATGCCGACGTGCTGCTGCACGCCGTGACCGACGCGCTGCTCGGCGCGGCCGGCCTGGGCGACATCGGCCGCCATTTCCCGGACACCGACGAGCGCTACCGCGGCGCCGACAGCCGCGTGCTGCTGCGCGAGGCGGCGCGCAAGGTGCGCGAGGCCGGCTTCGCCGTGGTCAATGTCGATTCCACCATCATCGCGCAGGCGCCGAAAATGGCGCCGCATATTCCGGCCATGCAGGCCAATATCGCAGCCGATCTGGGTGTGGAGGCGGGCGCCGTCAACGTCAAGGCCAAGACCACCGAGCGCCTGGGTTTCACCGGGCGCGGCGAGGGCATTGCGGCGGAGGCCGTTGCGCTCATCGAGCGCAAGGCCTGAGCAGCTTAAGTCCTTACGGCCGCAACAGCAGCGCGCCAGTGGGCACGCCGTCGCTGCTGCTGACGAAAGCGCATTTCACCTCCGGCACCTGCGCCGTGGAAATGCCGCGTATCTGCTTCACGCCTTCCAGAATATGGTTGTAACCGTGAACATAGGCTTCCGACAGGCCGCCGCCGCCGGTGTTCAGGGGCAGAGCCCCGCCGTGCTCAATGCGGCCGCCCTCGGTGAAGGCGGCGCCCTCGCCGCGTTTGCAGAAGCCGAATCCCTCGAGCGAAAAAATGATTTCGGGCGAAAAGGCGTCGTAGATCTGCGCCACGTCCACGTCGCCCGGCTTGAAGTCGCTGCCCTCCCACAGCACCTTGGCGCAGGCATGCGCCTGGGTGTAGTAGGGGTCGGGCGCGCGGTAGCCGAACATCATGCTGCTGCCCTTGCTGATGCCCTGGCCGAAGGAATGGATGTAGGCCGGCTTGCCCTTGCAGTCCTTGGCGCGCTCGGCCGACACCACCACCACGGCCAGCGCGCCGTCGGTTTCCAGGCAGCAGTCGAACAGGCACAGCGGCTCGGAAATCCAGCGCGCGTTCATATACTCCTCGCGCGTCATCGGCCGGTCGCGCATCACGGCGTGCGGATTGCGGTTGGCGTGCTTGCGGAAAGCGAGCGCGATGTTGGCGAAATGCTCGCGCGTGGCGCCGTAGTCGTGCATGTACCGGCGCGCCAGAAAGGCCACGTCGTCGGAAGGCCGCACATGGCCGAAAGGCGAGGTCCACATCTGGCGCGGACTGGCCACGCGGTCGGCTGTGCCGGCCCACATGCGGCTGGCCTTGCCGCTGCGCTTGCGCGAACGGTAAGCCACGGCGACCTTGGCTTGGCCCAGAGCCACGGCCATGGCCACGTGGCCCACCGTGGCGCAGCCGCCGCCGCCTCCCGCGGGCGTGCGCGAGAAGAAGGTGAGGTCGTTGAAGCCGAGGTCGCGGGCGATCTCCTCTTCCTCGCTGGTCTGCAGAGAATACGATGAGATGGCGTCCACTTCGGAAGGGTCGATGCCGGCATCATCCAGCGCCATCTTGATGGCCTGGCAGGCGAGTTCCTCCTCGCTTTCGGCGAAACCCTTGCCGAATCGCGTCTGCCCGATGCCGACAATGGCGGTGCGGTCACGCAGCATGGCGCCGCTCATGATTGCACCAGCGTCCAGAACGGCAGCGTCACGTCCTCCGACATCTTTTCGAAGGTCACCTGCATGGACGCGCCGATTTTGAGCTTGGCCGGATCGACGCTGTTGATCGCGGCGCCCGGCGCGGATACCACGTTGCCGGTCATGCGCAACTGGGGAGTGCCGTCCAGTTCCACCACCACCACCGGAAAGGGTGCCACGCTCTCGAAGGCGGGGAGCACCGGCTTGTGCGCCACGGTGAAGGACCACAGCTTGCCGCGGCCTGACACCTCCTGCCACGATACTTTCGCGGAGCGGCAGGCCGAGCAATAGGGATGCGGGGGAAAGCGCAGCGTGCCGCAGGCATCGCAACGTTGCACAACGAGTTTCTTTTCGCGTGTGGCAGCCCAGAAGGGGGCCGAATCGATCTGCTCCGTATCAGGAAGAATCATCAGGTTCTCCTATGCATTTGAGTTTCGAGTTTACTCAAACCGAAGGAGGCGCGGCGAATGCCTTGGGACATCATTCGGCCCGGAGTGGGCCAAGCCCATCTCCTGCGGCGCGGGGGCGTCGTGCCTCGAAACGTGCACAGCGGATGCGCCGCAGTGGACCGGCTACGCTGTGCCGTTCCTTGGCACGACGCTTCGCCGGTCCGGGAGAGGGGTGGGGGAGTGGGCGAATCCAAACTTGGAAATTCGACCACGCGTGCTTCAAAATCTAAGCTAGTTTGTATAACTTCTTCGCATTTCCGCTGATCATGGCGGTGCGCTCGACCGTGGGCACGTTGAGGAAGGACTCTTCGATCACGCGCCGGCTGTACGGCCAGTCGTGGCGGTGGTGCGGGTAGTCGTTGGCCCACATCAGGTTCTCCAGCCCGATGCCGTGGCGGTTCAGCACGGCAAAGGGCTCGCGGATGAAGCCCACGTGCCAGTTGCGGCGCCAGTACTCGGAAGGCGTCATCTTGAGCGCGGACTTGGTCCAGATCCGGTTGCGCCACCAGTGGTCGTCCATGTGCTCCAGCATGTGCGGGATGAAACCGGCGCCGGTTTCCGCCGCCACCAGTTGCAGGCCGGGGAAGCGGTCGAACATTTCGGAATAGATCATGCGGCTGATCCACGCCGATGCGCTGCCCACGTCGCCGCCCATCTTGACCAGCGCATTGACGCCGGCGTCGAAGCCGAGGGCCATCGCGCCGGGCGCGGTGGCGCCCTTTTTGCGGCGGCCGGCCTGGGACAGCCCGACGTGGATGTGCACGGGCATGTCTTCTTCCTCGGCGGCCTTCCAGAACGGATCGTCGGCCGGCCCGATCTGGTCGTTGCCCGAGGGCCAGCCCGAGATGATCACGCCGCGGAAGCCGCCTTTTTTGGCCTCCTTGAGCGCCTGCACGGCCTGCGCCGCCCCGACGGCGGGCATTTGGGCGAGCCCGATCAGGCGCTTGCGGTCGGGCGCGGTGAATTCCTCGTACAGCCAGTTGTTGTAGGCCTGGATGCCGGCAAGGTGGAAGTTGTCGTCTTCCTGGGCCATGAACACGCTCATGGTGCGCTGCGAGGGGAAAATGACTTCCGCGGAAATCCCGTCGATGTCCTGCTCTTCCAGCCGCTTCTTGCCGTCGAAGGCGCCCTGGCGGATGGACTCGTAGGTGGAGCCTTCCCAGTCGTTCTCCTCGTAGCGGCGGCCCCACTCGCCCTGGTTGGTCACCAGGCCGATGGGCATGGGCGGGGCGCCCTTCTGGAACTCCCAGGCATCGCCGCCCTTGCCGTCCTTGACGATGCGCGGCGCGCGGTCAAGGAACTTCTTGTCCAGAAACTTCTGCCACATGTGCGGCGGTTCCATGTTGTGGCTGTCGGACGAAATGATCTGCACGGTGTTGCTCATAGGGTCTCCTCGCGTTGGCTGGGTGTCAGGTGCCGTTCCGTGGCCGGAAAGGGCGACCCCCTCATGGTAGGGCGGGTTAGAATAGGAGGCAAACTGATTTTTCTAATAAGGTTGATCAGTTATACAGATGTTCTGAGAGGGCATTCCGGCCAACCCATGAAAATCACCCTGCGCCAGATGACGGTGTTCGACGCGGTGGCGCGCCTGGGCAGCGTCAGCGAGGCGGCGCGCGAGGTGGCGCTCACCCAGTCCGCCGCCAGCATGGCGCTGCGCGACCTGGAGCGCAACCTCGGCGTGGAGCTGTTCCACCGCCACCGCAAGCGGCTGCTCCTGAACGACAACGGCCGGCGCCTGCGGCCCAAGATGCGCTCGGTGCTGCTGGAGGCGCGCGACATCGAGGTCACGGCCGAAAGCGGCGAGGCCGGCGGGGCGCTCGCCATCGGCGCCAGCACCACCATCGGCAACTACCTCATGCCGCGCATCTGCAGCGGCTTCATGCGCGACCACCCCGGCGTGAGCGTGGCGCTCACCGTCATGCCGGCGCGCGAGATCATCAACCGCGTGGACGACATGGCGCTCGACCTGGGGTTCGTCGAGAGCCCGCTGCTGCGGCCCACGCTGCGCATCCAGCGCTGGATGGACGACGAGCTGGTGGTGTTCTGCGCACCCTCGCACCGCCTGGCCGGGCGCAAGGCGATCCGGCCGCGCGACCTCGCCGGCGAGAACTGGTGCCTGCAGCCGCTCACCTCCATCACGCGCAGCTCGTTCACGCGCGTCATCCTCACCCACTTGAACACCCTGCACATCGGCCTGGAGACCGACAGCGTGGCGGCCATCAAGCAGGCCGTGGCCGACGGCGTCGGCATAGGCTGCCAGTCGCGCCTGGCCATCGCCGAGGAACTGCGGGCGGGCACCCTGCGCGAACTGCGGCTGCTGGACGTGGACTTGAAGCGGCCGTTCAACGTGGTGTCGCGCAAGGACGTCCGCCAGGCCGCGCTGGCGTCGGCCTTTGTGCAGCACGTGCTGGAGAGCGACATGCGCAGGGAAAGGGCCGCCGCAAGGCGCGCCAAGGCGGCGCGGCCGCGCTCACGCGACGCGGCCCAGCCGCGCTCAGGCCAGGCGGCCTAGCGCCGTTGCGGCTGGACTATTTGCCGGCAGGAAGGGAGATGCGCGCCAGCAGGCCGCCGCCGGGATTGGGCAGCAGCTCGAAGCGGCCGCCGTGGGCCTCCACCACGCGGTCGACGATGGCCAGACCCAGGCCCGAGCCGGCGGCGCCGGTGCGCGCTTCCTCGAGCCGCGTGAACGGCAGCTTCATGCGTTCGGCCTGCTCGGGCGGAATGCCGGGGCCGCGGTCGGCCACTTCCAGCACCACGTTGCGGCCCTCGCCGCGGGTGCTGACGCGCACCTCGCCGTTGGAGTATTTCAGCGCATTGTCGACCAGGTTGCCCACGGCGCGGCGCAGGCCGTGCGGCTTGAGCGGCGCCTCGGGCGTGGGTGCGATGTCCGCGACCACGGGGTGGCCCAGCTTGCGGCGATGCTCCACCACTTCGCCGGCGAGGTCGGACAGGCGCAGCGGCTGCGCCTGCTCGCCGCCGTCCATGCGGGCGAAATCCAGGAACTGGCCGATGACGCGGTCCATCTCCTCGATGTCGGCATGCATGCCCGAGCGCAGCGATTCGTCGGCGCCGCTCAGCTCGATGCCCAGGCGCATGCGCGCCAGCGGCGTGCGCAGGTCGTGCGAGATGCCCGCGAGGATCAGCGCCCGGTCCTGGTCGAGGCGCGCCAGGTCGGTCATCATCTGGTTGAAGGCGCGGGTGAGCGAGCGGATCTCGGTGGGGCCGGTCTCGCGCACCGCCAGCGGCCACTGCCCGCGCCCCAGCGAAGCGGCCGCCCGCGACAGGGCGCGCAGCGGCTGGGTGATGCGCGACACGATGAAGTAGGCGGCGACCAGCGTCAGCACCGAGGCCAGCACGCCCCACAACGCCCACTGCTGCGCGATGCGCCGCTCCACGCGGTCGCGCGGGATGCGCACCCAGTATTCGTCGTCGTCGATCGCGAAACTGACCCAGATGCCCGGCAGCCCTTCGCGCTCCACGGCGAAGCGCGTGTTCGGCCCCAGCGCCGCGCGCGCGTATTCGCTGGCGCGCAACAGGGTGGGGCGGTTGTCATCCAGCGGCTTGAGCCGGTCGCCGGGCTCGGCCGGGTAGATCTGGATGCCCTCGCGGTCCGACAGGTCCTCCAGCAGCTCCATGCGCTTTTCCGGCTGCGCGGTGATGAGGGCCACGCGGGTGAGGTTGACCACCGACACCAGGTTCTGCGACAGGGAGCGCGCGCGCGGCTCGGCCTCGTAGGCACGCAGGATGAAGTACCAGGCCGTGGTGGAGACGATGACCAGCAGCGCCAGCAGGATGAACGTGCGCCACAGCAGCGAATTGGGCAGCAGGCGTATGCGGTCGCTCCAGCCGCGCGCCCCCGCCAGGCGCGCCGCCAGCGCATGCTCCGCGGCGTGCGGCTGGGCCGCCGTGTCCACGGGAGGGCTGGCGTCGTGCATCGCTCGTCTCAGCCGGCTTCGCCGATCTTGCCGTCGGGAATGAACACGTAGCCGAAGCCCCACACGGTCTGGATGAAGACCGGCTTGGCCGGGTCGGGTTCCACCAGCTTGCGGATGCGCGACACCTGCACGTCGATGGAGCGGTCGAACACCTCGTACTCGCGCCCGCGCGCCAGTTCCATGAGCTTGTCGCGCGACAGGGGCACGCGCGGATGGGTCACCAGCACCTTGAGCAGCGCGAACTCGCCGGTGGTGAGGGCGATGGACTGGCCGGCCTTTTCCAGGGTGCGGTTGGCCAGGTTCACGGTGACGCTGCCGAAGCTCACCGATTCCTGGTCGGTGGAAGGCGCGCCCGGCGGCAGCGGCGCGGTGCGCCGGCGCAGCACGGCATGGATGCGCGCCACCAGCTCCCGCGGGTTGAAGGGCTTGGGCAGGTAGTCGTCGGCGCCCATTTCCAGGCCCACGATGCGGTCAACGTCCTCGCCCTTGGCGGTGAGCATGACGATGGGGATGTTGTTCTTGGTGCCGCGCAGCCGCCGGCAAATGGACAGCCCATCCTCGCCGGGCAGCATGAGGTCGAGCACCAGGAGGTCGAAGCGCTCCCGGCCGAGCAGGCGGTCCATGCCGGCGGCGTCGGACACGGTGGTCACCCCGAAGCCCTGTTCACCCAGGTAGCGCTGCAGCAAATCGCGCAAGCGCAGGTCATCGTCCACGACCAGGACACGGGTTTTGCTTTTGGCGGGTGGAATGCTTGGCATAATGTCGGCGCTTAAAACGCGGTTGGCTGAAAACAAACTGACGAAACGATGAAAAGCTCGGTTTTGCCGGGCGCACTCAATACTATCCGCTCCGCGCAAGACGTGGTAACAGGGGATTGCGCCACGCCTAGCTGAAACAAATGCTTACACACGGATGCTGCACCCCGAAAGGCGCTTGCAGTCAAAATAGCGCATGGGCGAAAAGCACCGCGTCAGCGGGAGCCGCCCCCCGTTGTTGATGCAGGGCCAGAGGAACGGAAATCGGAAAGGGAAAGCGGGAAAGCGATGAAAGGTTGGACTACACGGCTGATGATGTGCTCGGCGCTGCTGGCCGCGGCGGCGGGTGCGTTCGCCCAGGAGCCGCCTCGCCCCCCAGGTCCGCCGCCGGGCATGTCCGGGCCGCCTTCCGGCCCCGCCAACCCGCCCCTGCCCGTGGTTCCGCCTCGGGGCAACGATCAGGTGACCGGCCACCCGGCGGCTTGGCCCGAGCGCATGAGCCCCGAGGAGCGCCGCCAGCTCCGCCGCGACATCAACGAGCACGGTCGCGAAATCTATCGCGAGCGCCGCGGCCCGGGCGACCGGAGGGGCTAGTAGAATCGAGGCTGTGTCCGGCCTTGCGGCCCGGGCGCTGTCCATGAACCTGCTGGCCATCGAAACTTCCACCCCTTTTTGCTCCGTCGCTGCGCGTGGCGGCAAGTCCAGCTTCGCCCATTTCGAGGCGGGCCAGCGCCACGCCGAACTGGTGCTGGAAGCCGTGCGCAAGGTCATGGCCGAGGCGGAACTCGGCTTCGACGACCTGGATGGCATCGCCTACGGCATGGGCCCCGGGTCGTTCACCGGCCTGCGCATTGCGTGCGGGGTCACCCAGGGCCTGGCGCTGTCGCATGGCCTGGGCGTGGTCGGCGTGGTCAGCCTCGAAGCCATGGCGGAACAAGTCCGGCAGAGCGGTGCCGTCGCCGTGATCGCCTGCCTGGATGCGCGCATGGGCGAGGTGTATCACGCCGCCTACAGGAAATCCGAACGAGGCCGGGCCGAAGAAGCGTCGGGCTGGCAAGTGGTCTCCCCGCCCGGGCTGTACGCACCCGATGCGGTGCCCAAACTGCCGGGGAGGGGGTGGACGGCTTGCGGCAGCGGCTTCACGGCCCACGGCGGCACTTTGCGCGCCCGCTATGAGGGCCAATTGGACGAGGTGATTTCCGACTGCCTGCCCATGGCCGGCGCCATACTCGACCTGGCCGAGCCGGTGTTCGCCGCCGGCCGCGCGGGAGATGCCGCGCAGGCGCTGCCGCTGTACCTGCGCGACAAGGTGGCCTTGACCAAGGCCGAGCAGCCATGAAGCAAGCCTTGCTGGAGAGGGGCCGATGAGCGCCATTCCCGTACCCGGTCTTGCCGTCGAGGTCATGCACGAAGCCGACCTTGCCGAGGTGCTGGCCATCGAGCGCAGCGTGTACGAATTTCCCTGGACGGCCGGCAATTTCCGCGACTCGCTGCGCGCCGGCTATCACTGCCGCATCGGCCTGCTGCAGGGCACGCTGACCGGCTACTTCATCATGATGGTGGCGGCGGGCGAGGCGCATCTGCTCAACCTGAGCGTGGCCCTGCACCTGCAGCGCCAGGGCCATGGCGGCATGCTGCTGCGCGCCGCCCTGCAGCTCGCCCGCAAGTCGGGCGCCCGGCTGTTCTATCTCGAAGTGCGGCCTTCCAACGCGCTCGGCCGCGCCTTGTACGCCCGGAACGGCTTTCGGGAAATCGGCGTGCGCAAGAACTACTACCCCGCCGCCAACGGCCGCGAGGACGCGCTGGTGCTGTCGGTGGACCTGTGACCATGGCGCCCAAGGTGCATGGACGTCGGGCCCTGCTGATCGAGGAGATGGGCCTGGGGCCGGTATGGCGCCTGCGCGGCCGCCAGGCTGAGGAAGCCGAACCGGCACAGCTGGCCGAAGGGCAGGCCATGTCCGCCCCGGTATCGAACTTTGCCGCGCCGACACCCGCAGCCAGGCCCGCCGCCGTCCCCGTGGCGCGCGGCGTGGCTCAGCCCGCGTCCGCGCCGGCTGTGTCCATGCCCTCGTCCATGCCGTCGGCCGAACGCGAGCGCGCCATTCTCATGAAAAGCTGGCCCGAACTGCAGCAGGCGGTGGCCGAGTGCACGGCCTGCGGCCTGTGCAAGAGCCGCCGCAACACCGTGTTCGGCGTCGGCGACGAAAGCGCGCAATGGATGATCGTGGGCGAAGCCCCAGGCGCCGAAGAGGACGCGCGCGGCGAGCCCTTCGTCGGCCAGGCCGGGCGGCTGCTGGACAGCATGCTGGCCGCGCTCAAGCTCAGCCGCGCCGACAATGTGTACATCGCCAACGTGCTGAAATGCCGCCCGCCCGGCAACCGCAACCCCGAGCCCGTGGAAGTGGCGCAGTGCAGCCCGCACCTGGTGCGCCAGCTCGAACTGATCCGCCCCAAGCTCATCCTGGCCATGGGACGCTTTGCCGCGCAGACCCTGCTCAATACCGAGGCCAGCATCGCCAGCCTGCGCGGCAAGCTGCACGAGTACAAGGGCGTGCCGGTGATCGTGAGCTACCATCCCGCCTACCTGCTGCGCAACCTGCCGGACAAGGCCAAGGCCTGGGAAGACCTGGTGTTTGCGCGGCGGACGATGGCGAAGTTGCAGGAATCAAGACGCGCTTGAGGCGTCCGGCGCCGTTGCGTTGTTCGCAGAATGCGCATATGATGCGCATATAGCAATCCGGATACGTCGACATGAAGCCCAGCCCTGCCGGCCCGGCGCGTAAACGCCCCGTCAACCTCACGTTGAGCGAAAACCTGGTGGAGGAGGTCAAAGGCGTGACAGGCAATCTCTCCGCAGTCGTGGAGTCGCTTCTCGCTGATTTCGTAACCAAAGAGCGGGAACGCCGCTCCGGTATCGCCGAGCAAGCGCGTGCCACCGCTGCCTTGTGGAATGACTTCGCCGAACGCAACGGCTCGTTCGCCGACGACCATTCGACGCTGTGATGGCGCAGTTTGATGTCCATCGCAATGTCGGCAAACAAAAGGACAGCATTCCGTTCGTAGTCGTTGCTCAATCCCGCCTATTCGACGGTTATCGTCGCCGTGTTGTAATCCCGCTGGTGCGGAAAACCGAGCTAGGCCAGATTCCCAATTCACACCTCAATCCCGCCTTTAGGATCAAGGGCGTCGCGGTGGTATTGCATCCGCTGGAAATGGTTTCGGTCGCGACCGAGAATCTGGGTGAGCGCGTCGCATCGCTCGCCGAGGAAGGTGATGCGATCATGGCGGCCCTGGACGAGCTGTTTACCCGGGCGTTCGGATAGCTGCAGCACCCAGGATGGGGCTCTCGCCTGCCGCGTTGATTCAAAGCCCTGGGCGGTTTGACGCATATCAACACAGCGATGGGCCTGCCGCTTGTAAACTTTGCCCGCCGACCCCATGTTGGCGTTCGTCATCAAAGTCCATGGAGGAAGTGATGCGCAAATTCCTGACGATGCTCGCGGTCTTGTCGGCCCTGTTCCTGGCCGGCTGCGGCTACAACGACATCCAGCGCGCCGACGAGCAGGTCAAGGCCAATTGGTCGGAGGTGGTGAACCAGTACCAGCGCCGCGCCGACCTGGTGCCCAACCTGGTCAACACGGTGAAGGGCATCGCTGCGCAGGAGCAGGCCGTGTTCACCCAGGTGGCCGAGGCGCGTTCGAAAGTGGGCAGCATCCAGGTGACGCCCGAGCTGGTGAACGACGAGGCCGCGTTCAAGCGCTTCCAGGACGCGCAGGCCGGCATGACCAGCGCGCTGTCGCGGCTCATGGCCGTCTCTGAGGCCTATCCGCAGCTCAAGTCCGACGCGAACTTCCGCGACCTGCAGGCGCAGCTCGAAGGCACCGAAAACCGCATCGCCGTGGCGCGCAACCGCTACATCAAGTCGGTGCAGGATTTCAACGTGCTGGTGCGCCAGTTCCCGGTGAACCTCACGGCCAGCGTGTTCAAGTATCCCCCCAAGGCGAACTTTACCGTGGAGAACGAGAAAGCAATTTCCACCGCGCCTACAGTAAGTTTTGACAAACCTGCGGCCCCTTCTCCGGCCTCGCCCCCCGCTGCTTCCCAGCCTGCCGCTCCGCAGCCTGCGCCGTCCACGAGGTAGCACGCCGCTGCCGTGAAGCATTTCATCGCGGGTCTGCTATTCCTTTTCACGATGGCCGGCGCATTCGCGCCGGCGGTCTGGGCCGACGTGCCGGTGCCGCCATTGCGCTCCGCGGTGACCGATTTAACCGGCACGTTGTCGAGCTCGGAAGCGCAGAGCCTGGATGCGCGCCTGCAGGCTTTTTCGCGCGAGCGCGGCAGCCAGATCGCCGTGCT